>DAINRZ010000024.1:0-15378 GCA_036741575.1 Kapaibacterium sp. (SeqCode) | reverse complement strand
ACCCTTACTTGCCCGGTGATTTTTGTTTTTCCATGTATTCCTGCTGCTTTTTGGAAACATATTGCTGAATTTTCTCCAACTCGCCTTTATATTTATCTTCGACAGGCTTGTAGATAAGCACGACTTCTTTTTGGAATTCTTCCATATACTTTTTGTCTGTCTGCTTTTTCTGTAATATCATCCCAACCTGGCTTTGCATAATCACCAGGCCCTGTGCAAGCTTGTCCATATTTCCCCTGCCTTCGGCCATTATCCTTTCGAGCGATTCTGCCATTTTCTGTGCAAGCTGCCTGGGCGAAAGGTTCAGCATTTGCTGCATCATCTGCTGCTGCATCAATTGCTGCTGCTGGAATTGTTGCTCCATAGTCATTCCGCTGCTCTGCAGCTTTGCAAGCGAATCGGCAGTGGCAGTCTGGGCTTGTTTCAGTGCATTCAGCGAATCGGTCATTGCCTTGTGCATGGCAACAACTTCGGGAGTATTGCTCATTACAGTATATAATTCTTCCTCGACGGTAATAAACATGGGATTGACTGATTTGTAAGATTTGCCTGCAAGGGTTTTCCCGTCTTTGTTCAGGATAATATAATGATTGCCTGCCCTGACAATTGCTTTGTCCGAATAGAACGGGAAAGCGACTTCCTTATAAACAGGTTTGATTAGTATTTGTTCTGATTCGTCCATAAAGCCGAATTTGTTGTTGTCCATGATAACCGCAGTCCCGTTGAAAAACTTGAGAGGCATGGCATAAAGCGGCTGTATAACAAACTCGCCTTTTGTGTTAATTGCCCCCCATTCGCCGCCCTCTTTGACGGAAGCTATTCCGTGATAAAACGGCGTGGCTTCTTCCCAGTTGCTGTTTGCCGGGATAACAGGCTTGCCATCGGGCCCCAGGTAGCCCCAGCCTTTGCCGTTGCTGTAAGCTGCCATACCCTCGCGGAAAGGCCTCAGGTATTTCACGCTGTCTGTCAGTTTGAGCACATAATCGCCTTTGGTATTAATTATCCCGAACTTAGACACTGAATCGCTTTCTTTGGCAACTACAACGGCAAGCTGGTCGGAATAACTGATTACATTATCATATTGAGGTTTCACTATGATTTTGCCGTTACCGTCGGCAAAGCCCCATTTGCCGGATTTATCCTTAAAGCGGACCATGCCGTTGCTGAACATTCCCGCCATATAAGCTTCCTTCAGTTCGAATACTTTTTCGAATTTTGTATTGATAAAATACGGAGGGCCGTCTTTTTCGGCCACACAAGCCAGGCCTTCGGAGAATAGCGATGCTTCGGCATATTTCTTGCCCATTTTCTTGCCGGCTTCGTCGATAAAATCGAATACGCCATCGGATATTTTAATTATAGCAAAACCTTCCCTGAAATAAGAAGGCGTATCAGCAAAAAGAGTATCGATAACAAAGTTACCATCTAAATCTATATAGCCCCATTTGCCGCCCTCGGATACCTGCACAGGTATTAAGTATGATTTAACCTCGGTTTTCTTTTCGGAACCACAGCCGAAAATCATCGCGGAAAGAACCGTAATAATTACTAATACTGAATACTTTTTCATGTTATTTCCTTTTTTCCTATTTATTTTGTAATACTTTTTTTTCTGTTTCAATATTTACAAATCTAAATTAACAAATTATTCTACAGCAATGGATATTTTAGCAATTAATGGCCTGAAATTCAAACGGCTCGCAAAACTATCCGGCACAGAGCTGTATTCTGCGCTGAACCTGCTGAGGCCGCCTAATTTGGCATTAAGCGCATCGGCCACAGCCGCTGCTTTTTCGGCTGTCATATTATTATCGACAAAGAAGTACACTTTCATGGATACAGCGTTGACACACAAATCCGTCAAATTTTCTGCCATTTGTGATAGTGCCGGGCCTGAATCCGGTTCTTCCACCAGCAGGTAATAGTAATCAAAGTACTTAGTCTTCTTTTCTTTTCTTACCTTTTGTGTCTTCGATTCGGAATACAAATTGTCCAAAACCATGTTTTGCCTGGATATATTCGAATATCTGTCCCTGGCTGTAACCTTTAGTACGATGGAATCGGACCGGATAATAGAACTGGAATAATCATTCAGGTTGATAAACACTTCTTCGCTTAGATCGGAGCTTTTATGCCAAAAGCCTGTTTTGTCTGAATTAATAAACAATTCACATTCGAAATCGCGAAAATCTTTTTCTGGCCTTGCCAAAACACTTGCCTGTATAACTGGTGGTTCAATTCTGATATTTAGTTCGCCAAGCTCGAGCGGTTTCATAATTTGCGGGTAATCAGACTCTATGAAAATGACCGGTTCAGTATTTTTATAACCGACACCAATATTATTCGCAGCTTCTTTATATTCTATCCTGCTTTTTGCAATCCCGAAGTTAACGGCAAAAAAGATAACGAGGCTGTCGGCCAAGTGTTTTATTTTTTCCACTTTTTCCGGTGATTTGCCCGAAGTAACTAAATTGAGAATAATACCTGCCCCGGTATTTTTTTGTAGCCTTTTGCCGATAATTGAAGGAGAATATATGTAAACAGAGTCTGGATTGACAGGCACCTGTTCTTCTATTTGAGCAACATGGCCTGCAAAACTGCTTATGGGTGTTCCATCATCCAAAATAAAACTAAAAACGGGGTAGTAATTATACTTCAAGTCGAGAAACGACCTGATTGAGGAAACCTGTGCAGCAATTTCGATTTCCAATTCTGATTGTTTTTGCTGAATAACTGTCTTACTCTCTTCCAACGATGTACTATAGAGATCGAGCTTGCCTTTGCCTCCCGGCTTGTCCGAAGCAAAAACTGCAGTCCCGTTTGGCAAGATAACGAAATCCGATTCGTTGAACCTTGTATTCAAAGAATTCACCGGGTAAGGATTTTGCCACGCCCCCATAATATTGACTGACATAAAAATATCATAACCGCCGGGGCCGCCAAGGCCGTCGCTTGCAAAATACAAGGTA
This sequence comes from Kapaibacterium sp. (SeqCode), assembly GCA_036741575.1. GTDB lineage: Bacteria > Bacteroidota > Ignavibacteria > Kapaibacteriales > UBA2268 > DAINRZ01. The sequence goes on along the minus strand of DAINRZ010000024.1, from coordinate 12,409 downwards.
TCGTCTGAAGCAAAAAATGGCGTTATTTCGTTTCCGTTGGTGTTAAGATTATTAAGAGGCCTGGCATTGCCCCATGTGCCGTTTTCCATCCTGTAAGCAATCCACAGGTCTGTATCAGCCCTGCCGGGCATTCGGTTAGATGCAAATGCCATAACCGAGCCGTCGGGAGAAACTGCAGGGTGTGCATTGAAACTTTCGGATTTCAGGCTGTCTATCGGGAATGGCGAAGTCCATCCGTTCCTGTCTTTCCTGGCTTCGAAAATATTCTGGTAAGGCCTGCCGGTGTACATCCTGAAGGCCGTCAGGTAAGCCCTCCCTTCTGCATCGAAGCATATATAGGACCGATTGTCGCCTTTTTGGTTCAATGCTCCTGCAGCCGGTTTCGGATATTCGTCCGCCAGGCTGTCAGCCACGTAAAATTTCGAATATCCTTCGATTAAAGTATTATAATATAAGCAGTTTTCGTAAATATTCCACGACGGGGCAAAGTCATCATCAGTTGTGTTTAGAATTGATAAATTTACCGGCTCTTTCCAAACATCCTTATTCTTGCCACCCTGCAACGGACTGCAGACAAAAGTTATTAAGCATAACAGATAACAGTATTTCACGACGAAATTATTCACCTATAATCCTTACGATGTCTTTTTCAGTGCCAAACATAACCATAATATCGCCCTTCATTATTTTTGTATCCGGCGAGGGCACCCCTACAGAAAAGAAGCTTTCTGATTCCCCGGAATCGAGAAATTGCTTTTTAATGTTTTCTCTTTTAATAGTAACAAGATTCAGGTTGTATTCCTTCCTTAGATTGAGTTCCACAAGCGTTTTGCCGATAAAATCATCTGGCGCGGCAATCTCAAAAATACTGAATTCTTTGGAAATTTCGAACGATTCGAGCAGGCCCGGCAGGATAAGCCTTTTAACAAGCTGGTTGGCGGCTTCTGCTTCGGGCACCAGCATGTGTCTGATATTCATCAGTTTTAGCAGCTTTTCGTGTATCGGCGATATAATCCGGTTATAAATCTGTTTAACTCCGATTTCCTGGAGTATAGCCGTCGTCATTATGGAGCTTTCGAAGTCTTCGCCGATGGCCACAATAATTGTGTCCATATCGGCCAGGCCCATGTTTATCATCGCTCTTTTGTCGGTCGAATCCATGCATACTGCCTGAGTGACTTTTTCGCTGATTAATTCGACAATATCTTCCCTTGAGTCGATAGCCAGCACTTCTGCACCGCTTTCGTTGAGCCTTGTAGCCAGGTGGAAGCCAAAATGCCCCAGCCCTATAACACAAAATTTCTTTGGTACCATATCAATCTTATATTAATTATTAATTTCATATTATCCTATCATTACAGTTTTCTTGGGCAGCTTGTAGCGCGGCTCTTTCTGCTGTGCAAAGAATGCTGTAAAGAAAGTAAATACGCCAATCCTGCCAATATACATTAAAAGAATAATAACGATTTTGCTTCCAAAAGCCAGGTGCGGAGTGATATTCCTGGAAAGGCCGACCGTACCGAGCGCCGAAGTTGCTTCGAAAATCAGGTCCATGGGCTGCATTCCCGGCTCGAGCCAGAACAATACTATGGAACTGATTCCTAAAGCAAGCAAAGATGCAAATATCACCAGATAAGCTTTTTGAATGCTGTCCTGGTGAATTTCATTGCCGAAAGCTTCAACACGCGATTTGCCCCTGGCATATTGAATAAACGAGAAAAATGCAATCGATGCTGTCGTAGTTTTGATACCTCCGCCAGTAGAGCCCGGCGAAGCGCCAATCCACATAAGGACGATAGTAAGAACCGCAGCTGTTACAGTTATGCTTTCCATCGGGGCGGTATTAAATCCGGCCGTCCTTGCTGATATTGACAGGAAAATCGAATGGAACATAGTTTCCGCTTCGCTCATCGATTGATTGTAAGAGTAAGGCTCGACTATATAAATCAGCAGCCCACCGCCCAAAATCAGGGCTAATGTGGATATTATTACTATCTTCGAATGAAGCGACAACTGGTGCTTAATCCTCTTTTTCTTATACTTAAACGGCCTGATGGCAGAAAGTTCGTTGATAACAACAAATCCAAGCCCGCCGAATACAATTAGCAGCATGATTACAGAATTAAAGAAGTAGTTATCTTTTACTAAAGGGTCCATCAAATTGCCCGAAAACAATGAAAATCCTGCATTGCAAAATGCCGATACAGAATGGAAAACGGCTATATACACACTATCCCAGTTAAATTCCGTAAAAGTCCCCTCGAGCGATAAATAAAGGAGCAGAGCGCCAATGGTTTCTATTGTAAAAGTATATATTAATATCCTTAATAGTATTCCTCTTACTTCCGATAGGCTTTCGTGGCTGAGCAGGTCTTTCATCATAATCCTGAGCTGAAAGCTGATGCCGCCTGCAAAATATGCCGCAAGAAAAGTGGTCAGGGTCATAACACCCAGCCCGCCCAATTGGATTAACATCAAGATAACCATTTTGCCGATAGCCGAAAAATCGTTTTCAGTATCGAGCACAATTAGACCCGTCACACACACTGCGCTTGTAGAAGTGAACAGCGAATCGATGAAAGATATTTCCCTGCCTTCGGGGGCCGACCTCGGAAGCTGAAGCATCAGCGAACCGAAGAGAATTAAAATGGCAAAACTAATTGCAAAAATGGCGCCGGGGTGCAGCCTTATTTTCGATATAAGGTATGATCGCCTTAGCAACCTTACCATTATGGCGAATATGATGATTAACTGCTGCAATACTACAAAAATTACTAAAATCTGGCTTCTGTCAAGGTTATAGAAAACAATGCCCAGAAAACCGGTAATTTCGTCCTCGAAAATGATTATGAAAACGAAGAGCAATGAAATCATCTTTAAGAATATCCTGTTTCTTATATGCCTGAGTATTTTGTGAGAGGTAAACACCCTGAATAACTCCTGAAAGACAAATGCCCAGACAATAAAATTGGAGCCAATATGCAAAAAATTTCTTTCCTGCTCTGTAAGCCTGAAACCGACTAAAACAGTAACAGAAATAAATGACAACAGCCCAATGGCAGCAAAAGCGATATCTAGCGCCCTGTTGATTATTTTCTTCTTATCCTGCTTTATCAGCATATTAATTAATATTTACAACACAAAATCAACAAAATTAGATAAAACAAAAGTTTATAAAAAGCAATAAATTGAACCCGATAGAATATTACACATAATAAATTGTTAAAAAACAACATGTTAATTAATATTTTTTAATCTGTTGTATTCTATTGTATGATTAAAACTTTTTTACTAAATTAACAAAACTATTGGTTCAATTATCTGATTATTAAAGATTTAGTTGGATAATTTAAAACTTAGTTTTTTTTGTTCTTTGTAAGCATATAATATTAATGAACTTATAGTTGGTAATACCACAAAATGCGTATTCGTAATACCAATATATTGGTATTTTACTTTTTTACGTACTTCTCGGTATTTAAGATTTGAAAATTTAACGATATTTTTGCACAAATTACATTATTTATTAATTATACTTATATTTATTTATATAAATTATGAAAACAATAAATGTGCTGATAGCTGAAGATCATTCATTAACAGCTAAACTTTTGGCACGAATGCTTAGTAAAAAGAAAAACATCAATGTAGTAGCAACCGCAGCTGACGGCAATGAAGTATTATCAATTGTAAAGGACCATCATATAGACATAATTCTAATGGACCTATCCATGCCATTCCTCGATGGGATACAAACAATGGAGCAATTATTTAAGGAAAACTACAACATTAAAGTAATCATTTTATCAGGCCACACCGAAGGTAAGCTAATCCAAAAATCCGTTATGACGGGCGCTTCCGGATACCTAACAAAAACTGTCGATATGAATGAGATTATTGAAGCTTTAGTGACCGTTTACGAGGGCGGTACATATTTCGACGAAATCAGCCTCGAATCCATTCAAAGATCGGAAATTGACACAAACCAGAATAATACCATATTGTAAGCTATTACTTTTACCCCATTCCTTTTCCTGCAATTCATAGAGTTACCTGTTTTTGATTAATACTTTTTAATCCGTATATACCTGAAAATACTGACTATTTCTAACAAACTTACGGTATTTTTATAATTTCAGTAGTAAATGCTATTTACTTGGGCCTTTATAATCTGTAATTTTGCATAAACTTTTTGGTTGAAAATGTAAAAGAGAATTAAAAAATGAATAATAAATTTTACTGGGATATGAAAACAATCAATGTAGCAATAGCAGAGGATCATATGCTGACTGCGAAATTGCTGGGCAAGATGCTTTCTAAAAGAAAAAATATCAATATTATCGATATTGCATCAAACGGCCAGGCATTGCTTTCGGCAATTGAGAACAAACCGGTTGACGTAGTGTTAATGGACCTTTCGATGCCTGTAATGGACGGAATTCAGGCTACGAAAAGAATTCACGAATCCAATAGAGATATTAAAATCCTGATTCTTTCGGGGCACACCGAGGGCAGGATGATAAAAAACTCCCTGGATTCCGGTGCATCAGGCTACCTTTCCAAAACAGTCGATATGAATGAAATTGGGATGGCAGTTGAAAGGGTTTTCGAGGGTGGTTCGTATTTTGACGAGATAATTCTTGAATCACTATGCGAAAACGTTTACTCATAGGACTATCTTAAAATATTTTTCAATATTACAGGATTCACAACGTTGTATGATTATTATATTATTTGCAACATTGTTTTCGGCAATATGAGAATTTTATTTGTTACTTCTGTTTTAATTCTATTCTGCGCTGGTAAATCTTATGGTCAATTATCCCTTTCTCCTTCTTCCGTTTTTATAGAACCAAAAACCAAAACCGCCACTATGGCCATAAAGAATAATTCAAAGGACAGAAAGGAGATTTCTGTCAGATTCAGATATGGTTACCTGGATTATAACGAAGCGGGCAAGCCCCACATAAACTACGAAGATACTGTTTCCGAAGCCCGGTATTCTCTCTGTAAAATTATAATGGCTATACCGCCTAAAATGATCCTGAACCCGGGTGAAGAATCTGTTATTATGCTCAAGCTGAAAGAAAGCTCCGCATTGCCCGACGGAGCATACTTTACAAGAGTGATAATCGAAACATCGAATGCCGAAAGCAATGTTGACGAAAACAGCGGAAAAATTGAGTCGGGAATTGGCGTAAATATCAAGATTGTTGGTGCTGTAATGTACCTGAAAGGCAAAGTAAATACCTCGCTTGAAATTACTGATATCAGCCACTGCCTTAAAGACTCTTCACTGGATTTTTCGATGTCGTTGAAACGTGAAAAAGGCAATGCTCCATACCTAGGCAGAATGGATGCATACATTTACGACGTTGATGGAAATATTATAGACAGTATTACTGGCTCAAACTGTACTGTGTATTTCCAGGGAAAGATTATCTTATCCTTCGGCAGAATAACTTTAAAACCTGGTAAATACTATGCTTTGGTTCATATTGATACCCAAAGGGAAGATATACCTGAACACTATATTATTCCCACCGACAAAATCACTCGTAAATACGATTTTGAGATTCCTGAATAAAATGCTTTGGTGTTCTTTTTGAATAAATTATTTTTATCATATTTATTTTTTCTTTTGCTTATTTCTTGGGTGAATTACCCTGCTGGCGCTCAGTGCTTTACCTGCGCCGATGCACCTGCCGGGACAATATGGTGCGATGATTTCGAGGATTCGTTGCCACTATCGGCAAAGTATTTTGAATGGTTCGATAACGGCGGAGATTTTGCCGTCCTTCCCTGGGTGGGCAGGGACAGTACTCATGGTATTCGGATAATATGGCAGCCCGGGGAAGTTTCGGCTGGGGGAATGAAAAAATCCTTTGGCAGAGTGCCATCTGCTTATATTCGCAAAAATTCTGTTTTCCCCGATAGTTCTTTTGATGAAATCTTTTGGAGAATGGACGTAAAATCTATGGAAGGCTGGACCGGCGGAGGCCCTGCAAAGCTCTCGAGGGCACTGTGCCTGGCAAATGAGGACTGGGCTACCGGCATGATGGCACATCTATGGGCTGGTGGAGAAAACAATCTTTATCTTGGCATGGACCCGGCAAGCGGTATCTCGAATGACGGTATTCTTGTGACGAAAAAATATAATGATTTCGAAAGCATGAGGTGGCTGGGATGGAAGCCGGGCATAACAGATATTTACAGTACCGCAAATGCAGGCAAATGGTATTGTATCGAAGGCCACGCCAAGCTAAATACTCCGGGGAACAGCGACGGTATATTCGAATTCTGGATTGACGACACACTTCAGGCAGGCTCTTACAGCCTGAATTGGCACGGATACTGGAACGAAAACCCAAAAAACTTTAAAATTAATGCCGTGTTTTTTGAGAACTATTGGAACGCCGGTTCGCCTGCCCTTCAGGAAAGGTATTTCGATAACATCGTAATTTCGGCCAGCAGGATTGGATGCCGCTGTAGAGACGAAGCAAACAATACAAACGAAGATTATGGTAGTAAATCCCCAAAGATTTACCCCAATCCGTCGAATGATATTCTGGTTGTCGAGCCGGGAAATGTATCGGATATTGTAATTTACAATATTTTTGGCGAGCAGGTGGAATGCAAATCAGAGATAAACGGCAGTAGCAGGGTATTCAGGCTTGGCGGCGAAGCAGCAGGAGTTTACTTTGTCAGATTGCCTGGGGGGAAAACTTACAGAGTGATGAAGTATTAATTACTATTCGTCATTACTGCCTGTGCAGCTCTGCCTCAGTCCCTGCCAAGTATTTTTATTTCCCCGATTTCGCTTAACAACTGGTAGTAATATAGCAGGTCGATAGTTTTTTCGAGCGCATTTTCAAGCTCGTCATTCCACTGCCTCAGGATAAAACCTTCTCGTGGAATAATTTCGTCAGTTACATATTTTTCAGTCAGGTATTCCTCCGTTTTCAGGGAATTGTTTCTTAGTCTTTTAATTGTATCTGCCACATCCTGATGAAAGTCCTCGGCTGGGCATACCCATAAACCAAGTATCAATGGTATTTCAAAAGAATCGCCCCATAATTCGCTTATATCCAGCGAATCAGCACGAGGTTCGCTTTCTTCCCATAGGATAACAGTATCTGACTGCTGCAGCAAATCTTCTCTGCTTCCTTTAGCTTTATTGATTTTCAGGCCGATATCATATCTTTCCATAAGGAGCAGCTTACCTAAGATTATCATATAATCGTCGGGATCGGGAGAACTGCATGAATTCAGGCTGTTTGTGCCCGGCCTGAAATAAATCGACGCCTTGCCGGAAAATCCGCCATATGCAATGGCCGGGCCGGGAATAATCCTGAAATCACCTTTTTCAACAGACTTTCCGTAATCGAGTGGTGAAATAAAAGCAGCATCGACTTTATTATCCAACAATAATTCGCTGCATTTCGATTCGGGAACCCGGTATAGTTTTATTTCCTCCTGCACTTCTGTTTCCATATTGAAAACAAGTTCCGAATATACAGGATTATCTGGTACGGCTATTTTAATACTCATTCTTCTCCATTGATTTTATTAGTACTTACATATTTTATGAAACAAACTGCCGTCTCATGTGTTATTAATTCTATGAAAAGAATTCCAAATCCGGATAGATTCGTAAACTGCTATTCCTGCAGCAACGCTAACATTGAGGGAGTGTTTAATGCCGTACATTGGTATCTCAACAGCATCGTCGCACATAGCAAGTACCTCGTCGTCTATCCCCGTCAATTCGTTGCCAAATACAAGGCAAAGCGGATAATCACCGGAACACAGGCTGTTGTAGGGCCGTTTTTTGTCCGTAAGCTCTACAGCTATTACTTTTATACCTTTGGATTTAATATAATCTATAGCATCGGCAGTTTTTTTCTGGTAACGCCAGGGAACCGAATCGACGGCGCCGAGGGCTGTTTTTTCAATCTCTTTTCGAGGGGGGTACGGGGTGAAGCCGCATAGCAACAATTCGGCAACCATGGCAGAGTCGCATGTCCGGAATACCGAACCGACATTATACAGCGACCTGACATTATGCAGAATAACTGAGACAGGGTGCCTGCCGGCTATTGCGGATTCTTCGGCAGTTAGCCGCTCGGCAAGTATTTCCCCGTGTAATAATTTTCTCATTATTGAATTAAAATATTATACTTTTTATTAAGTCTTGTTAATTTAATTAATATATAACGGATAAGCAGCTTATGGAATTATATAAATACCAGAATTATGGTAAAATAATCAGAAAAGCTTATGGCAGGCAGCAATTATTTGTTCTGTTGGCTGCATTTTGCCTGCTGGTTAATTCGGGAGACATTAACGGACAACAATTTGCCGACAGCAAGGGCAGGGATTTTTGGGTTACATTCATGCCAAATTTTCATAATAATTATTGGAATACCGACCCCTACTACCAAAGAGGAGACTCGCTTTATATTTTTCTTACTTCCGACAAGCCGGCTAGAGTATCGATAGAATATTATGACAGGAACGGAACGCAATATTCAGATATAATAGATATTGTAAATACTTCTGATGTTTATATTTTTAAAAAATGCTATATTGATTTCGAATTGCTTGGTATAAACAGAAGCGGCGAAGTTTCAGGGAATTTCGACAATGAAGCAGAAGAAATAGCACATCTGTCTTTTCATATAACTTCCGACGAAGATATTAACGTTTATGCACACAACCAGGCAGTAACAACAAGCGAAGCAATGATGATATTTCCGACTGATGCGCTTGGGTATGACTATTTTATTATGTCCTACTGCAGCAATGACGGTAGGGGGAGTTATGAAAGCGGTTCTTCAACGCCATCTCAGTTTTCTATTATTGCAACTGCCGACACCACTTCAATTACGATTTTGCCGTCATGCCCCACACATCGCAACGGATGGAGAAGGCAGGAAATATTACTTAATAAGGGCGATGTTTACCTGGTACAGGCTCAACTGTCCTTTAGCGGCTCAAATAATGACCTGACAGGTACCGAAATCAACTCCGACAAGCCAATTGCCGTATTCGGCGGCCACCAAAGGACCAAGCTGCCTGTTGATATGACAGGCACCAGCCCGTCGAGGGATTACCTCATAGAGCAGTTACCTCCAGTATCTACATGGGGTAAAAGCGCTTTCCTGACTACGTATCCCCAGCTGCCCGATATGACAAGTGATACTAAAGATATCTACAGGATATTGGCTGCCAATGACGATACCGAGGTTTTTATTAATGAGAAGTATGTAACGACACTTCATAAAGGGCAATACTACGAAAACGTATTGACTATTCCCGGGATTGTTTTTGCTACCGGGCCAGTTCTGGTTGCACAATTTAAAAGGACATCCCAGTCTTATGACGGCAACGGTTTGTTCCTGCCTCCCGGCGACCCGTTCATGATGGTTGTTCCACCAAAAGAGCAGTTCATGAAATTCTACAGGGTAATTAATACACAGGCATGGCAAGTGGAAGGTGGTTTCGATGGGAATTATTATTACGAAAAAGTTTACGATTACCAGTATATCTCAATTACTTCTCCGGATTCTGCAATTGGTACTGTAAAATTAGACGGCGGAATTGTTCCTGCCTCACAATTCAAACAAATACCCGGTTCAGGCTTTTCCTATGCCAACATTAGGGTAGCAGACGGCGTACACAGCGTAGAAGCAGATTCACCTATTGGTATATATGTATTCGGCTATGGCGGCGCTAATTCCTATGGATATGTCGGCGGTATGAGTTTCGTACCTTTCGATTACAAAAAGCCATTGCTTTCTGTAATAGCTGAATGCTTCAAAGTTACCGGCAACTTATCTGATTCGCTGCTATATGACACTGGTATAAGTGAAATTAATGAAATATCCGACTCGAATATTAATACAAAGGTAACTATAGACAATTATAAGAAATTGCAAACAAAAGTGGGTTTTGCCGCAAACCTTAGAAATACCAGGCACGACGGCAAGTTTGCGCTCAAAACAATAGACGGGTACAAAAATATTGCCGTTCACGGGATTGAAATACCGGGCTTTACAATCGGCATAAAAGGTGCTTCGCCGGAAGATAATACCGTTATATACTCTTACGAAACAAGGATCCAAAAAGAATTCTGTTTCGAAATACCAATTACGAATTATGGTAAATTTACTCAGAAAATCAATGAGCTAAAATTTAGAAATAATATTTTCCGGATACAAAATCAGGGGATTAGCGAAATTAAGGCCAGGGAGAATATAAATTTAACAATTTGTGAGAATTTTAATGAAGTAGGTATCTATAAAGATACCCTGATTATCGTAAATGATTGTGGTAATTGGGACTTAGCAATAGTGACAATCGAGTCAAAAAAGGACGACAATCCACCAAATATTTCAATTAAGGGAGATTCGTGCAACAGGGAATATTTTATTGCAATTACAGATTCCCTTCCTACCGATTTTGGTTTGTATTCTATCAGGTATAATGAACTGATAAATTGTACAGTCGGGAATATTTCGCAGGATGAGAGGCAGCATCTATCAGTAATTTCTGTTACAAATCCTTTCAGAGATGCAATTTACGATATTACCGTGCAGGACTCGTTCGGCCTTGTCTCTAATATCAGGGATACAATCCAGGGATTTACACTTAGCTTAGGTTACGTTAACGACGATAATACCCTCAACTTTGGCAAATCTGCCATTGGATACCGTAATTGCGATTCAATCAGGCTAATCAATTATGGCCTGTTGCCTTTGGTGTTTAATGATGCATATGTATTCCAGGATGTTCTTTTTTCTGTTCCTCAGAGCCATTTCCCGGTAATAATTCAGCCAGGGAGCGAAATAAAACTGCCAATATGCCTGAATACCCTTGCTTTTATAGGCCAGCCGGTTTTCGATTCCATCAGGTTCGATTTCAACTGCCTTGGATTGACGGCTTCATTCGAAGGTATTGCAGCCGGGATAGAGAGCAATGGCGCCTTTAGGTGCAATATACCTGTAAAAATTATAACGAACTCGGTGCCAGAGTCATTCTTTGTAGAGCAGAATATCCCCAATCCGGTTTATAATTCAATGACAGAAGTTATTTTCGGCATACCTGCCGGAAGCAATGTCGCGGCAGGAGTCAGCGACCTTGCAGGGCGCGAACTGATAAAGTTCGATTTTGGGTATATGGCCAAAGGAGCCTACTGTATTGAATTTGACCTTAACGGGCTGCCTTCAGGGGTGTACATTTATACAATTAAAGCCTGCAACAGTAAGATTGACAGGATTTTTGTAAAAGAAAACTAAGAAACATATGAAGATTTTTTACAGATTATTGATTATCCTTACGATAACAATTCCCTTGTATTCGCAGGAACTCTTCGACACTAAAGGCAAGGATTTTATTCTTACTTTTCTACCGAATATACACACACAGGGCGATAGTGATTTCCTATACATTTATGTGACAGCAGACGAACAAACGGATGGATATATCGAATATACTGACTACTACGGCAGTACTTCGAGAAAAAATTTCACCATTATTGATGCAGGCAAAATATATGAGTTTCAAATAAACTACAGGAGTTATGAACTCGAAGGGGCACAAGAAAGTTGGGATTTCGGACAATGCGAAACAATTGCCCAACAAAAATTCAGGATTGTGACAAATAAAGATGTTACAGTATATGCACTGAACAAAGCATATACAACAAGCGATGCTTTTCTGGTGCTGCCGATAGACGTATTGGGCGACAGGTACTTCGTAATGTCGTATAATAGCGACGGAAAATTTGCGGATAACGTATTCGATACTCCATCACAATTTGCAGTTGTTGCTGTCGAAGACGAAACTGTAGTTAATATAAGGCCTTCAGCTCCAACCAAAAGGTATAACAAGATTGAGCAGCAGGTTGTTATGAACAAAGGCGACGTTTATTTGGTACAGGCTAATATATCCTTTTCTAATGAGTTTGGAGACCTGACCGGCACTGAAATCCTTTCAAACAAACCTGTTGCGGTGTTTTCTGGCCACCAGCGTTCAACAATTCCTTATAATACTGGAGAATCAACCCGTTCGAGAGATTGTTTAATAGAGCAAATGCCACCGGTTAACACATGGGGTTACAATGCCTTTATCACTCCATTTACACCTGGCGCCGGAGAGAACTTTAACAGCGGAAAAGATATCTACAGAGTGTTAGCAGCCAGGGACAGCACGAAGGTGACAATAAACGGCAATGAGACAGTAATAATCAACAAAGGGAAATTCCTGGAAAGACAGTTAACTAAACCGGAAATCATTGAGGCCGACAAACCAATATTAACGGCCCAATTCAAGAGAACTGCAAATCTAAGTAATACTACTTCAAACCTGGGCGATCCGTTTATGGTTATCATCCCTCCGAAAGAAC
>DAINRZ010000023.1:0-15411 GCA_036741575.1 Kapaibacterium sp. (SeqCode) | reverse complement strand
ATAGAATAACCCAATCAAGCGTTTACCCTTGGGATTGATTACATGTGTGTGGTATTTGGCAAAAGCTATTCTTCTGTTATTTATTCGCTAACCAAGAGAATGCCGTATTTCCAACTCCGTTGACACCTCCGCAGGAGGAGGACAATATGATACGCTTCGAAAGCCGGAGCTAATCTATTCATATATGGATTCATTACTCTGAACGATGATAGACATTTAAAGGTATATCGTACTGCCTGAAGAAAACAGCAATCAATCCCAAAAACAACTGATCCAAAAGTCTTCTAATCCTATTAATTCTATTTCGGACAATAAACACCTGCAGCTTAACCCCTTTGTCCGGCAAAGCCATTCGCGGATTGACAGCTTAGGCTATTTCACTAATGCAGTATATTCATTACGGCTTGCAAAGCCGGGTTTAGTAAATATTGATTAAACGCGGGAATGAATCAAATTATGGGCGCTCTATGGAAAAACTGATACCGATTTCAACTTTAGGGTCAACCATAGCCATTACCGGACAGAATGAGCTTCTTGCCAGAGCTTCAGCTTTTTCAATGGATTCCATATCCAAATCTGGAGAATTGAAAGTAAAAGCCATATCGATCTTGCTGAAGCATGTAGGGTGCTCTTCGCGCCTGTCTCCGGAGCAAGCTGCTTTTAGCCCGTTTATTGTTTTGTTCATGCGGCGCAGAATAACAAGCAGTGCAGAGCCGGTGCAAGCCCCAAGGCTCATCAGGAAAAGTTCAAGCGGCATATAGCCGAGATTGTCGCCAAATGGCGGTATATAATCGATATCCAAATCACCGGATTTTGGTGTTTTACCCCGAAAATGCAGCTTATCGTTAACCAGTTCGAGAGATGTCTCCAGTTTTTGTTCCATGAATACTACCTTAAATGAACAACAAAAAATAACAAAAATATCAGAATTGGTAATAAGAAAAAATTTAATGAGCCAATAGGCTAATTTTTTATTGGCACTTTCCGATAATTATAAAAACTAAATTATTAATGAAAAATAAAATATCAATTGTAATATGCTTCAGAATAATGATGGATTTGCTGAAAGAAACACAAAAGAAATAAATTCGATGCAAGGCACAGGACTGAAAGATGAGTGGTTAGTTAAGGAACTATTCAAATCATTTGCCGAGCAAACAACAGATGTAATTTTTATTACTAACGGCCAGGGTTTTATCACTTATCTCTCGGCCGCCAACAAGCAGGTATTCGGGTACGATCCCGAAGAAATGGTAGGCATGCACTTTACACAAATGCTTTCACCCGAAAGCATCGACAAAGCCGTCACAGAATTCAGGCTGGCCGCTGCAAACTTTTTGCCTACTAAAAGCCTTGTATTAACAATGAAACGAAAAGACGGCAGCTCATTCCAGGGAGAACTGAATGGCAATTACTTTGCAATAAACGGTTTTACGGGAACTGCCGGGACTATAAGGGATATTACACCAAGAATTGAAGCAGGAGAAGCTCTCAAAAAAAGCGAAGCCAGATTCAGGGAACTCGCCGATTCGCTGCCGGAAGGTGTTTACGAAGCTGATTCGGAAGGGCATCTGACATATGCCAATAAAAGGGCATTTGAAATGTTTGGCTACAATGAAGCGGACGAGCCTTTTGGAATGAGTGTACTAAATTTACTAGCTCAGGAAGAAAGAGCCAGGGGGGCCGAAAGATTGAAACAAGTGAGCACGATTATATCCGGAAGAAGCGGCGAGTATTTGGCTGTTAAAAAAGACGGTACTACATTTGGAGTTTATGTAACTACCTCGCCAATTTTCGAAAACGGCGCACTTTCGGGCTTTAGGGGCACAATAATAGATATAACAGAAAAGAAAGCCATTGAAAATGCACTAAGGGAAAGCGAAGAAAAATATAAAGCTGCTTTTAAAACAAGCCCCGATTCGATTAATATCAATGATATGAGCGGGCTGTATGTCGATATAAATAATGGCTTTACGAATATTACGGGATATACCGAGGAGGATGTAATCGGTAAATCTTCATTGGATATCGATATCTGGGCAAAACCGGATGACAGAAAGGCCCTGGTTGCCGGACTGATGCAAAACGGTGTCGTCGATAATCTGCAAGCCGATTTCAGGATGAAAGACGGCAGGATAAAAACAGGGCTAATGTCAGCCAGGATTATCAAGCTTAACGGCAAGCCGCATATACTATCCATAACACGCGATATTACCGAGCGGAAAAAAATTGAAGACGAACTGAGGGCAGCCAAAGAAAAAGCCGAGGAATCCGACAGGCTGAAATCGGCTTTCCTATCCAATATGTCTCATGAAATACGTACACCGCTCAATGCCATACTTGGATTTACCAACCTGCTTAACGAGCCCGACCTGACCGAAGATGAACGGCAACAGTTTTCTTTGCTGATTAAAAAGCGATCATTCGATTTATTGAATATTATCAGCGATATATTAGATATTTCCAAAATCGAATCAGGGCAGTTGAAAGTGCAAAATATTACCGAAGACCTGAACCTGCTGATGGATGATGTTTATTACTCATATAAGCATAATCCCCAATTCGACTCAGGTAAAGGGATAGAATTCAGGCTAAATAACGAACTGGCAGCCGATAAATGCAAACTAACATCGGACCCATACAGGATAAAACAAATAATTAATAATTTTTTATGCAACGCCTTCAAATTTACAAATAGGGGTTTCGTTGAGCTTGGATGTATGAAAGCAGATAAAAATAACCTGATGTTTTATGTCAGGGACTCAGGCTGCGGTATTGCACCGGCAAAGCAAAGTGTTGTATTCGAGCGCTTCCGCCAGGCAGATGAATCGTTTACCCGCAAGCACGAAGGCACTGGGCTTGGCTTGTCGATAGCAAAAGGACTTGTTGACCTGCTTGGCGGAAAAATCGGACTTATTTCCGAACAAGGCAATGGTTCTACCTTTTACTTCACAATCCCATTTAAATGATAAAACTATAAAACTTTTTGGCTTGAGTTGCAACCGCCCTAAGTATTATTGATAAAGATTATTAGCCACTATTAATTGGCTAAAATAGTACAGTCCAATATTAGCCATTGCCGGGCAATTATGCTAAATCATTATTATAACAATCACTTAGTTTATCCAATTATATTTTAATATTAAAATCTAATTTGCAGCCTTATAGTAAATAATTCAAATTAAATCATTTCGTAAATCGTTTAATAGCATTAGCTTACCAATTTTCAACAACTGCTTCCATGCTTCAGGCACAATATTGGCATTTTATTTGTTATTTCCAGCCTAAAATATGTCATTAAAAATGCTTTTTGGAGTAAAAATAAATTGATTTTCCGGTTCCACCTATTTAAGGATAAGATACCGCTGTATGACGGCGCAATGGACGCATACGCCTCACGGCAGAAAGTAATAGCCGGGAACATAGCCAATGCCACGACGCCCGGCTACACCCCCGGAAGGGTGAAATTCGAAGAGCTGTTTGCAGGCGAAAAGTCCTCGCTTGCAGGCGAGAGGACCGACCAAGGACACCTGCCTATCGGCGGCAGGACTTCGCGCGAAGCAGGCGCCGAAGAAGTGCAGGCCGATGTACCCCGGGCAGAGGTTTTCTTCTCTGGCGAATCTCATGTAAATATCGACAGGGAAATGTCGGAACTCGCACAAAACCAGCTTAGGTTCAGGATGGCATCCAGAGTGGCAAAAGGATATTTCGACGGATTGAACAGCTCTATTAAAGGATTATCTTAGCAAAAATTATGAATAAATATAAAAGTATGTATTATGCCTGAAAACATATTTGCTACATTCGATATTAGCGGCCAGGGAATGAGTGTCCAGCGAATGAGGCTTAATGCCGTAGCACGCAATATTGCCAATGCAAATACCACTAACGGGCCTGGCGGCGAACCCTACCAGCGCGAAGTTGTCAGGGTGACAGCCACTCAGGGCGGCGGATTCGGCCGTGAACTGGCAAACACACTGGAACTGAACAGGACGGCAGAGAGCCATGCATACAGCACCTCGCTAAAGCCAGGAGAATCGAAAAACATAGTGCTCGGAGCCGAAACCGTTAAAGACGGCATGCCGCCGCGTATGGTTTACGATCCGCACCACCCTGACGCCAACGAGGATGGCTATGTAATGATGCCCGACATCAACATTGTTACCGAGATGGTCGAAATGATTTCCGCCCAAAGGGCATTCCAGGCAAATGTTGGCGTTATCGATTCTGCAAAGAATATAGCGCGGTTTTCTTTCGAAATATAAATATAAAGTATAAATTGATATAAACTATGAAAATTGATACGCTAAGAGCTTATTCAAATGCAATCCCCCCCCAAAACGGGGCAGCCGGGACTGGCAATGGGGCTGCAGCTCCGGCCAGGCAAAACACCACCCGTTTTGCCGGAAAGGAAAACCTTAACGGGAATATCGTAACACAAAACGAACGTGACTTTTTCGTTAAAATGTTTCCGCAAAACAGCGAGCAGATTCAAAATCATGTAGTTTTCAACCGCAACGGCAGGCTGCAGTCCACAAATACAAGCAAGGGCCTGATTGTGGACGGCAGAGTATAAGCCTATTCATTAAGGATGATTATAACTTAGGAAAGGAATTCCATGATTAATAACGGTATATTTATAGAAAAACCGGGAATTAACACCGGCGGCGCCGGCATGCTGAACGGCGTGCTGCTAAAAAACTCCGACGGTACAAAATTCACCGACACCCTTAACGAATTAATCTCGGACGTAAATACCCTGCAAAAGCAGTCTTCGGAACTGACAGAGAGGTTCATCAAAGGCGAACCGGTAGATATACACGACGTCATGATTGCCTCCGAAAAAGCAAAGACAGGTTTCCAGCTATTGTTGGAGCTTCGCAATAAATTCACCGACATGTACCGCGAAGTTATCAGGTTACAGGTATAAAGGGCACGGCGCACACAATGGCAAAAAACGAAGCGATGGAACAAGCTAAGAATTTTATTAAGGGGCTGACACGTACCCAGATGATTTTTATCGGTGGCGCCCTGGCAATAGTGCTTGGCGGCATTATCTATATTTTAGCCTCGTCGGGCAGTGCAGGCAGCGGCAAATCCGTGCTTTATACAAAACTGGAGCAGGCCGAGGCCTCGAAAGTAATAGACTACCTGAAAGAAAACAACATAGAATACGAATTAAAAGACAACGGCGAGACGATTGCAATAGATAAATCGCAGCTTTACGAAACAAGGCTTGCACTGGCAAAAGAAGGCATTCCCCAAACAGGTTTTGTTGGCTACGAGATTTTCGATAAAACCAACCTCGGCATGTCGGAATTCGTTCAGAAAGTAAACTACAGGCGTGCGCTCGAAGGCGAATTAGCCCGTACCATCGGCTCGATGGACGAAGTGGAAAAGGTGCGCGTCCATCTTGTGGTGCCCGAAAACGCATTGTTCGAAAAAGACCAGAAGCAGCCCACGGCTTCCGTTATCCTAAGGCTAAAATCGGGCAGGAGCATAAGCAGGATAAACGTAGAAGGTATGCAAAACCTTGTGGCAAGCAGCGTCGAAGGCATGCAGCCGGCCCAGGTAACGGTTATCGACCAGAAAGGCAATATTTTGTCGCAGGCACCGGTCGATGAAAAATCGATATCTGGCATGAGTTCCAAGCAATACCAAACCAAAATGCAGGTGGAAGAATACCTGACAAACAAAGTGCAGACGATGCTCGACGGAGTGTTGGGAGCGGGCAACTCCGAAGTAAGGATAAACGCAGACCTGAATTTTGACCAGATAACCCAGCAGTCCACGAAATTCGACCCCGAAAGCCAGGTGGTGCGAAGCGAGCAGGAAATCGAAAATATCGATAAATCTACAGAGAATTATTTAGTATCCGAATCCGAGCAATACGGCCTCGATTTTTCGGACACAACACTCGAAAAGCCGGCGGTCAATACCGAAACAGGCCAGAAAAACATCGTTAGGAACTACGAGATAAACAAGACCGTCGATGAAATTGTAAAGGAAGTAGGCAATATCAAAAGGCTTTCCGTATCTGTATTAATCAACCACAGGCTGGAGCCGGTCAAAGGCACGGAAGGCGAAAAGCAGATGCAGTTTATGCCCAGGAAACAGCAGGAAATGCTCTACCTGACAAATATTATCAAGGATGCCGTAGGCTACGACCAGCTAAGGGCCGATTCCATAAGCGTTTATAATATGCTTTTCGATACTCAGCTTATGGAAAAGCAAATGGAAGATTACTACGAAGCGCCCTGGTACGAGCAGCCCGAAAACATCAAACTGATGGTATTTATCGCCGCAATGCTGCTGATTGTGTTCCTGATATTCAAGCTGCTTAATTCCAAGCAGATAAAAGAAAGGTTCAGGATTGCATTCCAATTGCCAGAACATGTTGCAGTGGACGAAGAAGACTTAGAGGATGAAGAAGATTCCGAAGAAGCAAGGATAGACCTCGACTTTACCGACGACGAAGAATTGATGCTGCTGCCGGCTGAATTGCCCGAGCAATTGCTGCTGGAAGGCGACAGGCTGGGCAAGGAATTTGATGAAGAACCCGAGGACGAAAAGCAAGGCGAACTCGACGGTATGTCGCTTGCCGACAGGGCCAGGGCAGCACTCGAAGAAGGCGAGCCGGCCGAGCTAAGCGAAGAAGCAATGATGAAACTCGAAATAAAGGAAAAAGTGCAGGAATTTGTCGAAGATCAGACTACCGATGCGGTGAAACTAATAAGGATGTTTATTTTGCAGGATATCGAGAAGGGAATTATGTAGAGCTTAAATCTATTGCAAAATTTTTCGTTTTATAATAAATTTGGAATTAAACTAAATATTAACTAATTTTCATAGAAGTAAAACATAAGTAATTGTATAGCATAGAATAGATTATGGGAAAAATCGTCAGGTCGGATCAACTTACAGGCAAGCAAAAAGCCGCTGTCCTGCTTATGTCTCTCGATGTGGATATATCTGCCAAGGTTTTCAAGGAACTCGACATGAAAGAAGTAGAGCAGATTGCAGTCGAGATTACTAACCTGAGAGATTTGCCGCCTCATGTTGTAGAAGATGTCGTCGAGGAATTTTATCAACTGATGACGGCGTCGTCGTATATGATCGAAGGCGGCATAGAATACGCCCAGGTGCTGCTCGAAAAAAGCTACGGCCTCGACCGCGCAAAGGAAATAGTAGAGAAAATCCGTGTGCTAACCACCGTGCGGGGCTTTAATATTCTTAAAAAGTCCGACCCTCAGCAGCTTGCAAGCTTCCTAAGCAAAGAGCATGCACAGACCATTGCCTTAATACTTTCGCACCTGCCGCCCGACCAAACGGCAGAAGTCCTGCAGGAGTTTCCCGATCATCTGAGGTCCGAAACTGTGCTGAGAATTGCCAGGATAGGCAAGGTTTCTCCTGCGCTGGTATCGCAGATAGAACACGTCGTCGATCAGATTGCCGAATCTACACTTGCACAGAATCTTGCTGCCCAGGGCGGCGCTCAGCTTGTGGCAAACATTCTGAACAAAAGCAATAATGCCACCGCAAAACAAATGCTCGAAAGCATCGAAGAAAAAGATTCAGGATTATCCGTTGAAATTAAACGCCTGATGTTCCTGTTCGAAGATATCGTGCTGATAGACGACAAGGGTATCCAAAGGCTGCTTAGGGATGTCGATAAACGCGACCTTGCACTGGCGCTCAAAGTGTCCGACGAAAAAGTTAAGCTCAAGATATTCAAGAATATGTCCGAAAGGGCATCGCAGGTGGTCAAAGAAGAACTCGAATTCATGGGGCCTGTCAAACTCAAGGAAGTCGAGGGCGCCCAAATGAGAATAGTCGATCTGATAAAACAGCTCGAAGAGCAGGACGAACTGGCTATCGGCGGGCACGGCGGCTCCGATATATTCGTATAATACCTGATTAATTACGGATTGAAGAATGGCAAAAGTAACATTTACAATCCCGCGTAAATTAAACCGGGTGGAAATTTTAAGCGGCGAATCGATTAAGTCGCGCAATATCAAGCCGTTTATCTCCGAACATAAATTCCACGAATTTGATAGAAAAACTCCCACAAAAGATATTGAGTTCTTATTCAACGAAGAAGATTTTGCCGGCGCCAGCGATTCGGCCGAGCCTTTAACTCAGGCCGAAGCAGAAAAGGAATACGTTGAATTCCACGGCAGGCGCGTTTTTTGCCGCTCCGATGAACCCGTGCAGATTTCGACGGCCAGAGTGCCCTCCGAAGAAACCCTGCCTTTGGCCGAAGTGCGCGAAGAAGTGCAGCATGCATACGACAGGGGTTTCGACGACGCGCAGCAGCTAACGACAAATACTTTCGAAAACCAGATACTTAAATTGCAGGAAAGGGTGCGCTCCTTCGATTTTCTCGTTGTAAAACTCAAAGAACAGTTCAACAAAGAACTCGACAAAGTTGCAAAGGCAATCGGCTCGATAAGCGTTATGGTTGCGGGCCATATACTGGGTGCAGAGCTCAAAAGCAATCCCGGTATTGTTGTCAATCAGGTGAAAAAAGCTATCGGCAGCCTGGATAAAGACTTGGTATTCAGGATTCATGTGCACCCCGATAACGTAAAAATGCTCGAGGACGTCAGGATTACCCTCGATTACGATAAATCCAAAGCCGAGGGCATGCAGATAGTGCCCGACGAATCGGTGGACGACGGCGGCTGCATTTTATATACCTCGGCGGGAACCATCGACTCGAGGATTAAAACGCAGCTCGAAAGTATGGAAAAATCTTTGTCGCAGGTATCGATGAATCTTTCGGAAAAAGAAGAAGGTATGAAAGTGGAATCGGAAACAGATGAGGACTTTGAGCTGCAATGATACTTACCCCCGACATACTGGAAAAAAAATTCAGTGCTGCCATTAGTAGCGCAAAAACATTCCGTATGAGCGGCAAAATCACAAAAGTTGTCGGGATGGTACTCGAAAGCGAGGGCCCAAAGGCCCCCATCGGCGAAGTGTGTATCCTGCGCGACAGGCAGGGCCGAGAGGTTTGCAAATCCGAAATAGTAGGGTTCAGGGACAACAGGATACTCTCGATGTCGCTCGGCGAATTGACAGATATTGCCCCCGATATGGAAATTACCGCTACCGGCGAATCCCTAAGCATTAATGTAGGCGACGGGCTGCTCGGCAGGGTTGTCGATGGGCTTGGGCAGCCGATAGACGGCCTTGGCACGCTTGATGCTACCGAGAGGAGATCCATTTACGCCCAGCCGCCCAATCCGCTGACCCGCCAAAGGATACGCGAGCCAATAGCCACGGGTATCAGGGCAATCGACAGCATGATTACACTCGGTAAAGGCCAGAGGGTGGGAATATTCTCCGGTTCCGGCGTTGGCAAATCGACTTTGATTGGCATGATTGCCCGGAATACTTCGGCTGATATCAACGTTATTGCCCTCGTAGGCGAAAGGGGAAGGGAAGTAAAAGAATTTATTGAGAACGACCTGGGCAAAGAAGGGCTTCGCCGCTCGGTCGTCGTCGTGGCAACAAGCGACAACCCCCCGCTGGTCAGGGTGAAAGCAGCGCTGACTGCAACCTCGATTGCTGAATATTTCCGCGACCGCGGCCTCGACGTAATGCTTATGATGGATTCGGCAACCCGCCTGGCTATGGCACAGCGCGAAGTAGGGCTTACTATTGGCGAGCCGCCAACTACAAAAGGCTATACTCCATCGGTATTCGCATTATTCCAGAAGACCATGGAAAGAGCGGGCAGGGCGGATTATGGTTCTATTACAGGCCTTTATACCGTACTTGTGGAAGGCGATGATTTGAACGAGCCGGTATCAGACGCAGCCAGGGGTATTCTCGACGGGCATATCGTACTCTCGAGAAAGCTGGCCAACAAAGGCCACTATCCTTCAATAGATATACTCGAATCCATCAGCAGGGTGAAGAATGATGTAATTTCATCAGAACATTTCGACGCATCGTTAAAAATTAAAGAATTGATGGCTGTGTATAAGGATGCTGAAGATCTGATAAGCGTAGGTGCTTACAAGCAGGGGATAAATCCCAAGCTCGACAGGGCTGTTAAATACATGGACGATATTAACCAGTTCCTGCGCCAGCGCACAAACGACTATATGAGCTACGACGAAACTGTCGGATTGCTGGAAGCGCTTGCAAATAAAACCTAAATTCAGCATATTGTAGAATTAAACATAATATACATGGTATTAAAATAATGGCAAAAAAATTCGATTTCAGGCTCGATTCAGTATTAAGGCTCAACACCCACAAGGTTAAAATTGCCGAAGAATCGCTTATGGAAATCGTAAACATACGCACAGCAAAAGAACGCAGGGAGGAAGAGCTGACACTTTACCTGGCCGGACTGAGGGCAAGGGAATTCAAATCGGCTAATGCTGGCGAACTGCAGGCTCATTACTACCACATAGCCAGTATTGAAACGCAGGTAAAAGAATTACGTAAAGAAATCGGCCAAATATTAGAGCTCGAGAACCTAAAAAGGATGAAACTGACTGAGGCAATGAAAGAAGAGAGAATTATGGAGAAACTGAAAGAAAAAAAATACGAAGAGTATGTTAGAGAAAACGAAGCCGACGATATAAAAAATCTAAATGAAATAGCATCAACAAGGCATTATAAAACGAGGAAGACAGAAAATCTATGAATTCGAAATCGCTTACAGACCTTATTATCGCTATATCTTCTTCGTTCACAGTGGCAGTGACGGCAATCCTGGCAATTTACAACCTGGCGCCGGAGTTTATGGGATTCCCGCCCAAGCCGGCGGACTCTGCTGAATTAGCCGCCGAAAAACATCAGGCGATACTCGATTCCATCGAAAATGAAAAAATGAAATATGATACAATTTACATAGAACCAAGGATTGCCCTGACAAGCAGCCAGTACGACAGCATTCAGCAGGAATTCCTGCGCAAGGACATACTCGGCATTCAAAAAGATTCCCTGCAAAAGGCAAGGCTTGCTCTGGCAGATTCGATTGCCAGGCTGAACAGCAAGGCACAAAAGATTAAAGATTCAATGAGAGCCGTGATTGACACATTCCACACAAAAAGCCGGAGTTTTTCGGGGATTATGGATTCACTAAAGCGATATATGGATATGTACAGCAAGGTAAATTCGGAGCTTAAGACTGCCAGGGATAAACTGAAAGGTAAAGACGATAAGCCTGTCCCCGATTCGGTGAAAGAAAAAGAATTGAAAGAGTATGCAAAAATATGCAACAACTCGAAACCCGAAAGTGTTGCAAAAATCCTTGAGAATATGAAAGGGCAGGATGCTTCGAAATTATTGAAACTTATGGATAAGAAAAAAGCTGGCAAGGTTCTTGAAGCAATTAAGCCCGAGCAGGCAGCGGAGATATTGGCTCCAGGGAAAAAGCCTTAGCTGCCAATCGATTGATATATATAGAATTAATGCCGCAGGAGGCGGCTGGTATTAATGAATATTAAATGCATGGAAGCATAAGATGGTCAATATTATAACAGGAAATACCGACTCCGGTAATGATATTAGACAATCGCTGAATAATATAAACCATTCAGGCGATTATAATGACTCTCTATTCTCGTCTTTTCTAAACGGACTGGATGCCAGTGGCAAAGACAGTCAAAGTAATTTGATGAACGAGGGTGAACATGGGGCTGTTGAAAATGCTAACGGATTACAGCTTGATATAGCGGGATTGTTAGCCAGGGAGTTACACCCTTTTTTACAATTCAACATTTCTGATACAGCAGCAGCCAAAACAAATACAGAAACTACAGAAAAATCTGCCGGCCAGACAACGCAACTTATTGTCGATTTAATTAGTTCCAAGCCTGACTTAAAGAAAGCGGCAGAAAGCTATATATCTGTTAACCAGCCATTGCCGGAAGAGTTAAAAAGTTTACTTGAAAATACCCGTGGTTCTGAAGATTACGGCATACTAAAAGAAGCTCTTGCAATAGCCAAGGGAAAGCAGGATAACTCCGGTTTGACCGATATAATTCCCTCGAAATCAAATGCTTCGTCAAATCAAATAACAAAACTTGAGGGAAATGCACCTAAGTTGCAGTTAAACATTAATGATACGTCAATCGATGAGGATAACGGAAATTATTATAAGTTCGAGCCAAAGCTGAGGCAGATAAACAGCAATTTTTCGACGGCACATATTAATGTTGTCACTTCGGGAGCTGCTTCCGACATCCCCGAAGACAACAACATGGCTTTTATATCCGGCTTTATTGCCGGCAGGCAGTCCTACAATAAACCTACAGATAAAACAGCCCAGGCAATTACAGACAGCAGGCAGGCTAATCCATTAGTCGGTACCGACGGCCCGGGTATTCCGGTGATCGATGAAACCGAAGAAATTATCGATTATGCTGATCCCCGGGGCATTGAAAAACTGAAGGATGCATTAAACGGCAATACAAAGCAAGCCGCATCCAATTTAAAAAATCCTGAAATTATAAATGCAAAGGAGAATGACAATAATGTAATCGTTTCATCTGATATTTTAACAGAAAAGGCAGAAGAAACTATTTTGCCGAAGGCTGCAGCAATTAAGGCTATGGCTGTTGACTTGCACGATAAAATACCGGATAAACAAGATCAGAAGCAAACGGCAGCTACCGAAAGGCCTAAAGGCACCGCAGCAGATTATTCTGCAGCATATCAGGATTTTGGAAACAATTCAGGCGATAGTACAGGCCAAAAGCAATCATTGCAAAACGAAATACCGGCATTCAGGGATTCAGCCAAATCCAATGACATTAAACCGCCGGAAAATGACTTTGCAGGATTGGTGAGGCAGCATAAAACCGATACTTTAAAAAACAGGGCTAAGCCGTTGGAATCAAAGCCCGGAACATCTCAGGAGCTGCAAAGGATTCGCTTGTCGGAATTTCCGGCTGCAACAGTTAAACTTGTTAAAAACTCTGCAGGCAATGCAGTCAGCACTGCAAGGCTCAGCCTTAGGCCCGAATCGCTGGGTGCTCTCGAAATAAAAATTACAATGGCAGGCGATACTGCTTCATTAAGTATTAAAGCCGACAGCAGGGAAGCCGTCAGGTCGCTCGAAGGGCAAATCGGCACGCTAAGGGAGAAACTTTCTCAGAATGGTATCGACACAGACAAAATAGAAGTGAGCTACAACGAAGACGGCAGGCTGGGCACTAATTTGTCGAAGGACAGCTACGGCGGATACGCTCAGCGTGAATATACAGAAACAATGCGCGATTTCCTCGGTTCGTTCGGGGAAACAGGCGAAGAAGAATCGGCTGGAACAATTAATATAGATAATGGAACTAATTCCGGCAATAATAGGGTGTACATCGGGCAGGACAGCTCGTTTGTGCAGTATGTTTAATAATTATTTAAACCTTTAGGAGGAGGTTGATTAAATGGTTCAGGGAGTATCCACATCAGAATTACTGGGATACAACTCAGGAACAACTTCGGGGACTGCAAAGGGCAGCGAAGTAAGCAAGGATGAATTCCTGAAACTTCTGACTTACCAGCTTCGCAACCAGAATCCCATGAAACCCTACGATAACCAGGAGTTTGCAGCACAGTTGGCACAGTTTTCGCAACTGGAGCAGCTTACTGATATCCGTACCCTTCTCGAAGAGCAGGTGGCAACCAACACCCTGCTTACCCAGACTATTTCGAACACTGCTCTCCCGGGCCTGATAGGCAAAAGCGCAAAAGCGCTGACTTCGGAAATAGCATACGGCGGCAGCGTCGAAGCAGCGGTGGGCTATACGCTCGAAGCGAACTGCTCGGCTGGCAAGCTCGTTATTTCGGACGAAAACGGGAAGACAATCAGGACTATGGCGCTTGGCACGGCAGATTTGCTTAGCGGCGACCATAAAATGGTTTGGGACGGAAAAGACGACGACGGCAACCAGATGCCCTCGGGAAGCTATTACTTTGCTGTGGAAGCAACCGACAGAAAGGGTGAGGCAGCCGATGCCGAAACCTTTACCTACGGCAAAATCGAAGCAGTTAGGTTCAAAACCGATGGTACTAAACTGGTAATCGGAGGGATGGAAATACCGCTTGAAAATGTGTTGGATGTATCTACTTCGTAAACAGGCTATGAAAACACAAAATTTCAAGTTGGATAATTCCGGAAATTTCATTAAAATGCAGATCATAATGTGCATTTTAAATAAGGGAGTTAGTTATGCCCGAAGTTAACGGCGTAAATATTCCGTTTTTGCCCGCCGGGGGCCTTAAGGAACTTGGCAGGCAGCAACAGGCAGGCTCGGCAGTTCAAACCGGCAGCAGCACATCGTTCGGCGATGTGTTCCGGGATGAATTCGACAGGCTAAAGTTTTCGAAGCACGCTCAGGCCCGTATGGTAAGCAGAAATATAGACCTGAGCGCCGGCGAATTCGACAGGCTGACAAATGCCGTCAACCTTGCCGGGCAAAAGGGCGCTTCGGATTCTTTGATAATGCTCGACGAAAAAGCTTTTATTGTCAATGTAGCTAACAAAACTGTTATCACTGTGGTCAACAAAGACAACATGGATTCCAGCGTGATTACCGACATCGACTCGGCAATTTTTGCATGAGCATTAGGGGTTGGGCCTCGCTCCGCGCCAATTCCTGCGCGGACAGGAAACCCCCAAAATAAAGCCCCGACCGACAGAAGGGCTCGATTAATTGAAAAAACTATGTCCCGGTTTGTGCCGGTAACGAAGTTGACGGGATTGCTATGCCTAAATCGTATGCAGGATTACCATTGGCATGGATTTTCAGCCGATGGTAATCCGCAGATATAAGTAATTAGTATAACAAATTGAAAATAAATAAATTATAGTTAAACCATAAGGGGGTTTATTATGTTGCGTTCTTTAAACAGCGGCGCAAGCGCACTTAGGGCAAATTCCACGAGAATGGATGTTATCTCGAACAATATAGCCAATTCGAATACGGTAGGCTATAAATCGGCGAGGGCAACGTTCCAGGACCAGTTCAGCCAGACATACAAGTTCGGCAAAAAGCCGGATACATTAGCTACACGTACTATAAACGATACCACACTTCCTGTTACTAACAGGGCCGTCGGCGGCATCAATCCGCTCCAGGTGGGCCTGGGTGTCAGGATTGGCTCGATAACCAACGATATGTCGCAGGGTATTTTAGATACTACCAACAGGCCGTTGGACATGGCCATTCAAGGCTCGGGCTTCTTTATTTACAATAATAACGGCAGGGAACAATACTCCCGCTCGGGCACTATAAACAGAGATGCTCAGGGATACCTCGTAGATAGTTCCACCGGTGCTTACCTCCAGGGATACAACACCAGAATCGATGCTGACGGGAAAATTGAAAGGGATTCGTTCGGGAACAATATCCTGAATACGTTCCAGGACAACCTGCGCATCCC
>DAINRZ010000022.1:0-15491 GCA_036741575.1 Kapaibacterium sp. (SeqCode) | reverse complement strand
TACAAAACTTAATTTTGCACCTGAACATCCTGCCAGGGATATGCAGGATACATTCTTCATTAAAAATGCCGAAGGCAGGGACCTTTTGCTCAGGACGCATACTTCGCCCGTACAGGTGCGCGTAATGCAGAGCCAGAAGCCGCCTATCAGGTGCATTATGCCCGGAAGGGTTTACCGCAACGAATCGATAAATGCCCGCTCGCTTGCTGAATTCCACCAGGTGGAGGGCTTATATATAGACAAAAACGTATCTTTTGCCGAACTGAAGGCAACAATCATTGTGTTCGCCAAAAAGATGTACGGCAACGATATCAAGTTCCGGTTCAGGCCTTCGTTCTTCCCATTTACAGAACCGAGCGCCGAAGTGGACATAACCTGCTTCCTGTGCCACGGCAAGGGCTGCCGTGTGTGCAAGCACACAGGCTGGCTCGAAATAGTCGGCTGCGGGATGGTCCACCCCAACGTACTGAAGAATTGCGGAATCGATCCTGATACCTATTCAGGTTACGCATTTGGCTTCGGTATCGAGCGCGTGGCGCTGCTGCGCTACGGCATGAACGATATCCGCCTTTTCTACGAAAACGACGTGCGGGTGCTGGAGCAGTTTTAGTTAAGGTATTTTATAGCAATAGTTAATAAAAAATTATTTCAGGTTTCTTTTATATTATAAATAAAAACTGCATTAAATATAATATTATTTAATAATTTCGTTTTTTAATTGTATGACAAAGGAAGAGCATATAAGTTATTGGATTTCTGGAGCCGATGCGGATTTGGAAGTTGCAGAAGCTATGTTGCTTTCAAGGAAAAACCTTTGGTGTTTATTTATTACACATTTAGTAATTGAGAAAAGCCTTAAGGCTCATTTTGTTAATGTTTTTAACGAAGTTCCACCCAGGACTCATAATTTGGTTTTTCTTGCAGAAAAAGTACAGATTGTAATTAATGAGAGTCAAATAGAATTACTTGATAGATTAAATGTCTTTCAAATTTCTGCCAGATACCCGGATTATCGTAATGAAGTAAATAATTTATGCTCATACGAGTTTACAATTGAATTATATCAAAAATCGAAAGAGTTATTCATATGGATAAAGTCCCAGTTGAGATAATAGAAATTATAAATAAGTTTCTCTTTGAACTTTCGGAATCGAATATCAGGATAGAAAAAGCAGCTTTATTTGGTTCGTATGCAAAAGGGACCTATAATGAGTACAGCGATATAGATATAGCTTTATTCTCCGGCGATTTTTCAGGCAATCCATATTTGGATAATGAACTAATCCGTAAGGCTAAATTCGCAACGAGTTATGCCATCGAAGCCCATACTTTCACACTTGGTGAACTCGACGGCAATAACCCTTTCGTCAGCGAAATTCTTAGGCATGGCATATTGATAAACTAGAATCGTTCAATGATTATTTTTATCCCTTAACTTCTGAAACTTATTCCCATGAATTTCGTTTTGCAGCTTGGAAGTAATTATATTGTTGGTTAATTAATATGAATAAGCCTCTTATTATTATTGGAGCAGGTATTACAGGCCTCTCTGCAGGGATTGCCTGGGCAAAGAATGTTAATGTAAAGGAAAGGCCCGTAATTATACTCGAGAAAAACAGGATACCGGGCGGATGCGTTACATCTTTCAAAAGGAATGGTTACCTTTTCGATACTGCGCAGATTATTCCCGATGTTAAAGATTTACTCGAATACTTTGGCATCCACCTGGAATTGACTAAGTTCGAGGGTAACTACGCCAAAATTTTTATCGCCGAATCAGGCCGGATTTCCAAAGAGTATTTAATTCCATCAGGAATAACAGATTTTGAAGAATACCTGGTAAATAATTTTCCGGATGATGAGAAAGCAGTACGCAGATTCGTAAGCTACTCTGCCGGTATGTATAAAGAGCTTTATAAATTAAAAGTAGAACCCAATATTCTCCAAAAATTGGGTTTGCTGTTTAAATGCCCAAAGATAATTGCCAATGCAAATAAGACTTTCAGAGATTATTTGAATAGGTTCGGATTCAGGAACCCTGATATTATCGAGTACTTCAACCAATTTGCAGCTTTTTCTGCTCTGCCTGCCGAAAAATGTGCATCGCTACTTGCGGTGGGGGCTATGTTTACTTCCCTGTCGGGGGCATACAGGACAAAAGGCGGCTTTATTGAATTCCCGCTCTTGCTGGCCAAACGCTTCAGGGAACTGGGCGGCATCATTAAATTTAATTCTGAGGTTAAAAAGATAATATTGAAAGATGGCAGGGCAGAAGGTGTTCTGCTCGAGTCCGGTGAATTCCTCGAGGCTGAAAATGTTATTTCAACCGCAGACCCAAAGGTCTTGGCCGGAAAACTTATCGGGATGGAAATACTTAAGAAATTGGATGCAGAATATGCAGTCAAGGCGTCTGATGTAAAGATGTCGCCATCGTCGCTTCATATTAGCCTTGGTCTCGATGATAAAATTGATATGAGGCAATATAACTTGTCGTCGGGGTATAATATTCTGAGCACAGGAGACAATATTAACAAAGCTTTATATGAAATGTTTGACGATAACAATGTGGTTTTCGACGAAAGCCGGTTCCGGTGCGGCGTAATCTGCCCAACCCTGACTACAGGCGGCAGGAATATTCTAAATATTCGCGTTGTCCCTGTTGCAATGGGGTATTGGAAAAACTTGCACGATAAGGACTATGATGCCTATCTATTCAAAAAGAACGAAGCTGCCGGTTTTTTCATCAATCTGACAGAAAAGTACCTTATACCCGGCCTGAGAAAGCATATACTATATACGGACATTGCTACGCCTGCAACCTTCAGCAGGTATTTAGGTTCGCCCACAGGCTCTAATTACGATATGTCGCCTTATGTGAATAATTTCGGCAAGAACAGGCTGAAAATGAGGACACCTGTTAAAGGCCTGTTGCAACCTAAATTTTCGCATGGTATCTGGCCCTGCATGCAGGCTGGTATGCAGGCTGCAGATATGATACTGGGGGGTAAGGTTATGAACGGCAATTCAAGGTACAGTAAATCCTGATTTCTGTTGTAACACTTTCGGCTATTCTGTTTACAATTCAATAAAAGATTAGTATTTTTGGGAATTCATTTATTTAATGTAATGGGATATTAATGAATACGGACCCAAAAATGCTTTCGGAACTTGTGGAAATGAAAATGCCTTTCGGCAAATACAAGGAAACCCTATTGTGCAACCTGCCGGTTTCCTATCTGGAGTGGTTTTCGCGCAAAGGATTCCCGGCGGGCCGGCTGGGAGTATTGCTCAATACCATGTTCGAAATTAAGCTGAACGGCCTGGATTATCTTCTGGAACCGCTGAAAAAGGGGCAAAGCAAATGAAACCGGCAACACTGTCCGAAATAAAAAATGAGGTAAACAGGCTCCAGCCTGCAAAAGTAAAGGAACTGCTTTTGCACCTGGCAAAATATAAAAAGGAAAACAAGGAACTCATCACCTACCTGCTTTTCGAAAAAGAAGATGAGCTTGGGTATATTAACTCTATCGAAGAAGAAATTGACTCGAATTTTATTAATATCAATAATTACAGTATCTATCATTCTACCAAGTCATTAAGGAAAATTCTGCGGACACTGTGCAAGTACATCCGGTTTTCGGGCAACAGGCAGACAGAAGCCGAACTCCTGATTTACTTTTGCCGCAAACTAAAGGATTCCGGTATTGATATAGAGGCAAGCACCGCCCTTACGAACCTCTTCAACAGGCAGCTCGAAAAAATCCGCAAAGCAATTTCCACCCTCCACGAAGACCTGCAGGGTGATTATGAGAGGGAGCTGGGGGAAGTGGAAATAAATTAATATATAAATTCTTCTCAATACCCATATTCCAAATCTTTGCGCTCGATATGCACACTTTTTACACCCCATACTTTTTCCGCATATTCGGCAATTGTCCTGTCGGTGGAGAATTTACCGGAGCGAGCAGTGTTCAGGATCGACATCTGAGCCCATTTCTTCTTGCTGTTGAATACCTTCGAAACTTTTGCCTGGGCTTCTATATATGACCTGAAATCTGCCAGCAGGCAGTATTTATCGCCACGGTAAACGAGGTTATCGAAAATGGGCTGGAATATTCCCGGCTCATAGAAATTAAAATAACTGTCTTTTATCATATCCAACGCCAGTTTCAGGTCAGGGTCTTCGTTATAATATTCCTCGGGATTGTAACTGTCGGCAAACAGGTGGTCAACTTCGTCGGCGGTCATGCCGAAAATAAATATGTTTTCTTTGCCCACTTCTTCCATAATTTCTATGTTTGCCCCGTCGAGTGTGCCTATTGTCAGCGCACCGTTAAGCTGGAACTTCATGTTGCCTGTGCCCGATGCTTCGTATCCGGCAGTGGAAATCTGCTCGGACAAATTAGAGGCCGGAATAATAAGCTCTGCAAGGGTGACAGAGTAGTTTTTCATAAACAAGACTTTGAGCTTATCGCCGACGTCGGGGTCATTATTAACCACATCGGCAATGCTGTTAATCAGCTTAATAATCAGCTTAGCCATGTAGTAACCCGGCGCTGCTTTGCCGCCGAACATAACAGTGCGGGGAGTAAAATCAGCCCCGGGGTCGGCTTTGATTTTGTTATACATGTAGATTACATGCAGGATATTCAGCAACTGCCGCTTGTATTCGTGCATCCTCTTTATCTGCACGTCGAAAATTGAGTCGGGGTTTATTTCAATATTATAATGACTGTCTATATACTTAATCAGCTCTCGCTTTTTGTCGTTCTTTGCCTGCTGCCAGTTAGTGATGAAACTCTGGTGATCCACATAAGATTCCAGCTTGCGAAGTTCGTTCAGGTCGCGCACCCAGCGGTCGCCGATTGCGTCGGTAATCAGGTCGGAGAGGTTCGAATTAGCGCGTTTCAGCCATCGCCTTTGTGTTATTCCGTTGGTGACATTTATAAATTTATTTGGTTCGAATTCATAGAAATCTTTGAATATCTTGTTTTTCAGTATTTCCGAATGCAGTTCGGCCACGCCGTTGACTGAATGGCTGCCTATAATGCATACATTTGCCATCCTGATGTTTTTAATGTATTCTTCCTCGAAAATAGACATACTGCGGATTTTCTTAAGGTCGTTGTGATACCTGAGCCTTACGCGCTCCAGGAAACGGTAATTAATCTCGTAGAGAATCTGCAGATGGCGGGGCAGCAGTTCTTCGAACATACTAACCGGCCATTTTTCGAGCGCTTCGCTCATGACAGTATGATTAGTATATGCAATTGTCCTTTTTACTATATCCCATGCTTCATCCCAGTTCATATCATAAACGTCCAGGAAGAGCCTCATCAGCTCGGGAACGGCTAATGCCGGGTGAGTATCGTTCAGGTGGATGGCATTTTTTTCGGGGAACTTCGAAAAATCGTTATCGTTAATCCTGAATTTTCTGATAATATCCTGCAGGGTGGCCGAAACGAAGAAATACTGCTGCTTCAGGCGAAGTTCCTTGCCCGAATGGGAATTATCGTTGGGGTAGAGCACTTTGGATATGTTCTCGGATTTGTTCTTTTCGTCGACGGCTTTAATATAATCACCCATGTTAAAAGACTGGAAGTCGAAGTCATTGGTGGACTTAGCCTGCCACAGGCGCAGGTTGTTCACGGTATTGTTGCCGTAACCGGGGATAGGCGTATCGTAAGCCACGGCCAGTACATTCTCTGTATCGACCCACTGGAAGCACAGCTTGCCTTTATTATCCGTGTAGCTGTGTATCCTGCCCCGGAATTTTATTTCGTAGGTATGCTCGGGCCTCATAATCTCCCAGGGATTGCCGTAGCGCAGCCAGTTATCAGGCTTCTCCACCTGGTAACCATTTTCGATTTCCTGGTTAAAAATCCCGTATTCGTACCGGATGCCATAACCGAATGCAGGCAGTTCAAGAGTAGCCATCGAATCGAGGAAACAGGCTGCAAGGCGCCCAAGGCCGCCGTTGCCCAGGCCCATATCGGTTTCGATATCAATGATTTCCTCGAGGTCGTAGCCCAGGTCGTTCAAAATGCGGAAACATTCATTGTAATATCCCAGGTTAATCAGGGCATTTCCCATCAGGCGCCCCATAAGGAACTCGAGCGAGAGGTAGAACACTTTTTTGGCATCCTGCTTAATATACTGGTGCTGGGTGCGAATCCACCGCCTAATCATACGGTCGCGTATGGAAAGCGCCAGAGCTGTGTAAGTGTCCTTCGGAGTAATTGTTATTTTATCCTTTGCCAGCCTGAACTCGAGATGCTCTGCTATCTGGTTTTCCAATGAGTAGGAATCCGGATCCTGGCTGTCCGAATAGAAAATTGACTGATTTTTGAAACCCATTTAATAACTCCGGTTTATTATTTTCAAATTAATTACAATATACTTGTCAAAGATAAGGAATATATCGGAAAAAACATGCCAAACTTGAAAAGGCTGCGTGGGCTGGTTGTTATCAGCAATCATTAGAGATTAACTTAAGTGTTTATTAGCTTTTGCATTTCTTGGCGGGAATATTCCCCCCCCCCGCAAAGAAATTGATAAAGCCCTATTTGCCGAGAGCTTTATTTAGAGAATTTTTTATGCTTTTATTAAACAGGTCTTCTATCGGCACAATAGATTTATTCATCAGTTTACGGCCTTCTTCCAAAAGATTTAGCAGTTTGACGGATATTCCGCCCAACTGGCTTTTATTGATCTTCACTTCAATAAAGTAATTGATATTCTTTCCAAGTTTGGATGAGAACCCTTCCGAAGGCTCGGTATTTATCTGCACATAGTACTCTTTCTCGCTGATATTAAGGTTTTGGAAGCCATAGGACTGCAATACATTAATAACTTCCCTTTTAATTTTCTCAGTATTTATATTCAGAACACCGGGGCTAATCAGGAACTGGCTTATTTCTTTCTTGGAGGAACTAATCGATTCATCCTTTTTGAGTGAGCGAGTCACGTTTCTCGACGTTTCTTCGTCATCATCGGTGCCCATTTTTTTGTCTGTCACGGCCAAATCATTGAATTTCCCAATCGTATCCTGGATATTTCCATATATTTTAGGGCTGGGCATCCCGGGTTTCATCTCGGTTCCCGGCTGTACACTCGGAGCCTGCATGGATCTGTTGGTTCGTTCGTTAATGGCAAAGGCTCCTCCCAAATTCTGTTCTTTTGCAGATTCGACAGTTGAACGATTAACCTTATATTCGCCGGTGCCTCTATCCCTTGGTGTGGCTTGCTTCTCAAGCATGGCCACCGGGGCGTCTTCGATTGGTTTTGTCGGTTCGGGGGCTGCTTGTTCGCCGGGAACAGCTTCCTCGGCGGCAAAGGCTTCTGTTTCTGCTAAAACTCCGGAAGTATCGGGAGGCGGAGGAAGCGGAGCCTCGTTATTGCTTTTGCTATTCTCCGACTGGGGATTCAGGGCAATATCCCCGTTTTTTTTAGTTACCGACCTGTTTTCTTCGAGCATCCTGATGCCAATAACTCCGCCGATTACAAGGACGGCAGCTATTGCGGCATACTTCTGCCAACCGGAAAACCTGTGTATTTTTTCTTCTTCGAGGGGAATAGAACCGAAATCCGTTTCTGCAATCTTTTCGCCTACCATAACCTCGATTGCCTGCCTGTTTTTTTCTTTCCTTATCAATCCGGCAATACGGCTTATTAGTTCTTCGTTCTCTCCCGAAATCCCGTTATCGTTATAATCAGTCATATTTATACTATTCAGTTGTAAATAACTTTCTTTAATTTGCTCCTTAATTCGCTCATAACTTTATCAATTCTATAGTGTATAGTCGCAATCGGTATTCCTGTCAGCTTTGCAATCTCGTTATACTTTATGTCTTCGTACAGCCTCAGCTTTACCAGTTTCCTGTCTGTCTCGTCTTTTATTGCTTCAATCGCTTCGCTAATCAGGCTTAATACCTCCCTGCTGTTTATTTCATCTTCAATCGATGTTTCGTCCGAGGGCACCCGTGCCAGAATTCCAACATCGTCTCTATCTTCATCCTTATTTACGGACAGGCTGCTGAAATTTTCAAACTTTGCTTCAGGATTTTTTTCCCTTCTGATTAAATCTATGGCAGTATTGTGCAAAATGGTATATAACCAGTTGTAAACATTGCTTCCTTCCAGGAAATTAGCCCTTTTCTCGAGCGCTTTGCGCCATCCTTCCTGGAATACGTCCTTTAATGTTTCTATATCAAGCGGGGGTATGAATTTTTTGTAAAGTTTCGACCATAATTTATTGCACAGGCTATCGTAGAGTTCGTTAAACTCACGCCTTACTTTATCGATATCGCCGGCATTTTTAATTGCCAGCATAAGCCGGCTTTCGTCGGCGGGTTCGAGCGCCTGTTTCCTTCTTCCGCCCGAGCCGAACACCTTGTAAACACTCATCATGACAAAGGCCAGATACAGTTGTATTTCTGGAATAAACTTCACTAATGATATCCTTAATTAATAACTCATTTCTTTTTCGAAAAATATAAACAACTCAAAATAAAAAAAATTGGCTAATAAATTGAAAATTTTCAATACAGCCCGTAAATGTTTAAAAAATTGAATGATATTTCGAATGGACTTTGATTATGAACGAAATATTTTATAGAGAGAACCACGAACGGTACTATTACCGTTACGATGAACACATTACTAACTTACATCGTTTCATATTCGGATTCGACACTATTAACTGAATCGAATCCCTTCATTATTTTTACTTTTCGGGAGAAAAGAAATGAAAAAAACTTACGTTATCCTCGGTGTGGCAGCAATTATAATGATGTTTGCCTATTGCTCCAAAAAAGAAGAAGCCAAAGAAGAAAACAAAATGGAAGATATTTCTAATGCTATGGCCCCGCCCCAGGAAATGCCAGCCCCAGCAGAGATGGCAAAACGTGAATTAATTCCCGGCCAGCTTGCCGAAAGAGAATTCAATACCGAACAATATGACTATATCAGGGAAAATGAATTTCTAAGCTCTGTAAACCATCCTCTGTCCACTTTTTCTATCGATGTTGACAGGGCTTCGTACAGCAATGTACGCAGGTTCATTACCCAGGGGGCATTGCCTCCAGCCGATGCGGTAAGGATAGAAGAACTGGTTAATTATTTCAATTATGATTATCCCGAACCACAGGGCGAGCATCCGTTTTCCATTACAACCGAAGTTTCCGAGTGCCCTTGGAACGCAAAAAACAAACTGGTTCACATTGGCCTTAAAGGCAAAAGCATTGATATAAGCCAGGTTGGCCCAAGCAATCTGGTATTCCTGATAGATGTCTCAGGCTCTATGGAAAATCAGGATAAACTTCCTCTTTTGGTTTCGTCATTCAAACTACTGGTAGATAATCTGGGAGCTAAAGACCACGTGGCTATCGTTGTTTATGCAGGGGCTTCTGGCGTAGTGCTTCCGCCCACTCCATGCAGTAACAGGGAAATTATTTATGCAGCGCTCGACAGGCTGAGCGCAGGCGGCAGCACTGCCGGCGCCGAAGGACTGGAGCTTGCGTACAAAACGGCAGGTAAGTACTATATTAAAGGTGGCAATAACCGTGTAATACTCGCTACAGACGGCGACTTTAACGTCGGGCCTTCGAGCGACGGCGAACTTGTCAGGCTCATCGAGCAAAAGCGCAATGAAGGAATTTTCCTGACTGTCCTGGGTTTTGGTATGGGCAACTACAAAGATTCGAAAATGGAAAAACTGGCTGATAAGGGCGACGGTAATTATGCTTATATAGATAACCTGCTGGAAGCAAAAAAAGTACTGGTCAAAGAAATCGGCGGCACTTTGCTGACTATTGCAAAGGATGTTAAAATACAGGTGGAATTCAATCCGCTGAAAGTAAAGGAATACAGGCTGATAGGCTACGAAAACAGGCTGCTGAACCAGGAAGATTTTGACGACGACACAAAGGATGCCGGCGAAATGGGTTCAGGCCACACCGTTACTGCACTTTATGAAATAGTTCCTGCCGATGCACACGCAGGCGGCAGCCACGAGAGCAACCTGAAGTACCAGAAAACTGTTGTAAAACCTGAAACTTTCAGCTCCGACGACTTGCTTTCTGTTAAATTCCGTTATAAGGAGCCTGTTGGCTCTGTAAGTAAATTGATTCAGCAGGATTTGAAAGATTCATACGTAGGATTGGATAAATCTTCCGATAATTTCAGGTTTGCTGCGGCAGTGGCCGAATTCGGAATGATATTGAGGGATTCGAAATTCAAGGGCAGGAGCAATTTCGGCGATGTACTAAAGCTGGCAAAGTCGGCAATAGGGCAGGACAATGAAGGCTACCGCAGGGACTTTATAAGCCTGGTGGAGGCGGCCCGAAACTTGAAGAAAGAAAATATCTGATTTTGAGTAATACAAATAAAAAAGCCGGACTGGAATCTCCCTTTCCGGCTTTATTTTTTTATATCTGTGATTTGTTTTTCTTAATTTTACAGGAAATAATCCGCCTATTTTTCCTTTTTCCATTTCCTGTAATTGCTGACCATGCTTCTGGTTGTTGCCGTATCTAGCCGGATTGATGTCTCCCAGTTAAACTCTTTTTCGGTTTTTTTCCAGAATACAATATTGGCGTTGATTTTTCCGTAATCGCCGTTGGATTTTTCATATGTTTCGCCTCCGAAAGAATCGAATATCAGCATAAACGGGCTTGTTTCGTCGTACCTGTAAATTTTAAATGTCTCCAGGCTGTCGAATGTAAAAGTAACCTCGCCGCAAAGCAGGCCGTTTTCTTCGAACAGCTTTCTGTCTTTGATTTTAATGCCCGGATATTTATTTAAGAGTTCGTCTCCTTCCATGTAGTCCGTAATAACCGATGCAAAATCCTTCATGGAAACGTCTTTGTTGTCTTCCATCTGTGAAACAATATTAATGAATTTAATGGAACCGGTTCCCGAATTGACGCCCGTTAGTTTCAATTTGTACTGTTTTTTTTCAACCTGAAGGCACCCGGCCAGGGCAATACACAGGCCAATAACCAAGAGAATAAGGCTGTTTTTTTTCATATTATCCTTTCAAAATTTTTAAATTATGCTATATCTATAAAATTATCGCTGTTGCCGAATTTTAAAATATATTCATCCTTTATCGGCTTATTTCCCGGTTTATTTAGGCGGGGATCTGCTTCAATCAAAGAGAATGCTTTTTTTCTGGCATATTCGATAATCTTTTCGTCGGCTGCCAGGTCGATAAATTTAAAATCGGGCAGGCCTGATTGCTTGGTGCCAAGTATATCGCCGGGGCCTCTTAGCTTCATATCGACTTGTGCAATCTCGAATCCGTCTGTAGTCCTTTCCATGGTTTTCAGCCTGATGATATTTGCTTTTGCCTCTTCGGTGTCGATATTCCTGTTTTTAATCTCAAATTTGTAATTGTCTTTTGTTGCCAGGATACAATAAGACTGCTTAGAACTTCTGCCCACCCTGCCCCTAAGCTGGTGCAGCTGTGATAATCCGAATCTCTCTGAGTTTTCAATCAACATGACCGTTGCGTCGGGAACGTCGATACCTACTTCGATAACGGTAGTAGAAACAAGAATCTGGAATTTCTTGGCAAGGAAATCCCGCATCACTTCTTCTTTTTCGTACCAGAACATCTGCCCGTGGAGCAGTCCCAGCTTGTATTCGGGGAATACTTCATTTTTCAGGTATTCGTAATTCTCCGTGGCATCCTTCAGATCCATTTTCTCCGATTTTTCTACCAGCGGGTACACTATGTAAGCCTGGTTGCCTTCCTGCACCTGGTCTTTGATAAAATCGAATACTGAGAGTAACTGGCTTTCGAATGCAACTTTGGTCTTAATAGGCTTTCTGCCCTGCGGCATTTGCCTGATGACTGAGACATCCAGATCGCCATAGTATGTCATGGAAAGCGTTCTGGGGATAGGTGTGGCCGACATAACGAGGGTATGTGGAGTAAGCCCGCCTCCGAGCGATTCTTCGGCCATTCTTTTCAGTTCGGCTCTCTGTGCAACCCCAAACCTGTGCTGCTCATCTATTATTATTAATCCAAGCTTATTGTAATTAATTTCGGATTCGAACATTGCGTGGGTTCCCACAATTACTTTTGCTTCCTGCGAACCGATAATCTCCATTAGTTCCCGCCTTAGCCTTTTATTTTGCCCGCCCATGACCTGTACTGTTTTGATGCCTAATTCTTTGACATAAGCAGAAATTGAGTTGTAATGCTGTTCGGCCAGGATTTCCGTCGGAGCAAGTATTCCCGTCTGGTAACCGCTGTCGATTGCTATAAGCATCGAAAGCAGGGCAACGATTGTCTTGCCCGATCCCACATCACCCTGCAGCAGCCTGTTCATCGGCTTGCCGCTTTCCAAATCAGCAGCAATTTCGCGGATTACTTTCTTCTGGTCTTTCGTCAGAGTAAAGGGCAGAGAGTCGTAGAGCCTCCTTGCCAGGCTGCTTTTGGGGCTTATCAGCGGCCCTTTTTCGGTGGTGGATACTCCTCTTTTGCGTAGTGCAAGGAATATCTCGAAGAAAAATATTTCCTCGAACTTCATTCTAATACGAGCCCTGTCGAGCGCCTGGGAATTTTCGGGGAAGTGCAGGGTACTGACTGCTTCTTTTTTCCCGGGGAATTTCAGTTTTTCTATAAGATCTGCCGATAGGGTTTCACTGATATTTCCGGATTCTTTTACCAGAAGACCGGATATTATGTCCCGCAGGGACCTCATTGTTACCCCAACGTTTTTAAGGCCTTGTGTAATTCTGTAAACAGGGAGTACTGCCCCCTTTAAAAACAGTTTCTCATCTTCCTGGTCAAAAGGCTCGATTTCGGGGTGGTCGAACTGGACGTTATTGTATTTACCAAGGGCGGGAATTCCACATATAGTATATAATTCACCGCTTTTAAGTACTTTTTTGTAATAATCGGCATAGTTCCAAAAGTGAATCTCACCGGAGCCTCCCGTACCGTCCGAGAGCATCACTTTCAGCAGTTTCCTGCCCTTGCCGTAGGGGTGTTCAATTTTATCGACAATTCTGGCAACAACGATTACTTCTGTCTTGTATGAAAAACTTTTATCCGAAAAACTTTCCTGCATACTGCTTTCTTCGCGCAGCCTGACTGAGAGAGCTTTTAGCGAAGGCGCTGCATTCCTGTCGATATAACTGCGCGGGAAATAGTGCAGCAGGCCCATGGGAGTCGTTATCCCCTCGGCTGCAAAC
Organism: Kapaibacterium sp. (SeqCode); assembly: GCA_036741575.1. Lineage (GTDB taxonomy): Bacteria > Bacteroidota > Ignavibacteria > Kapaibacteriales > UBA2268 > DAINRZ01. Next base: position 2,285 of record DAINRZ010000022.1, on the reverse strand, counting down.
GCCTCGGCCTTGCGCGGGCCAATTCCTTTTACCCATTGCAGGGGCAGGATTTCTTCATTATTTTTCGACATTTCCAAATTATAATAATAAAAAAAAAATTAATATATTTAGTTTTGAGGAATATTAATAACAAAATTAGGCTCTATGTCATGAAATTTTTGATTATTCTGATTTTATTTGCGCTTAGCGCTGCTTCTGTCTCTGTTCGAGCCACTACCTGGGGCGAAAAAGAATTCCCGTGCCCGGTTTGCAGTGAAACAAATACATATAATACTCCAATTTCGTATGGAAGCTACATTTACCAATGGCCGTCCAAATACCAGCTTATCTTCTGGCCAAAAACAGATAAACTGAGCCACTATATTTGCAAAGACTGCGGATTCAGCTGCTTTATGGGCGATCTTATTAAGTTCGATTCAACTAATAAAACAAAAGTAAAAGAAATGCTGGCCAAAGTGAAACCAGTGCTGAATTTTAGCAATTACGACGACTGCCCTATATTAAAGAGGCTGGAACTCTCCGAAAAGTGCTACAAAGAAATGAACAAAGACGAGTACTTTTGGTGCGAGTATTACAGAGTGAAAGCATATTTCTGCGAGGCCGAAGGTGACAGCGCCCAAGCCCGAAGGTACAGGATGAAAGCCTTGGGCACAGCCGAACAGATGCTCGCTATGGAAAAGTACGGGCCGATCGCCAAGGAGCTGCTGTTTATCATAGGTTCTATGTATTACTATACCGGTAGCAGAACCGAAGCAGCCGAAAACCTGAAAGCATGCAAGGGCGTTGTTTACAAGGGTATTGATATGGATGAGAAAAATGCTTCGGCTCTAAATGATTACCTGATGGTACTGACAGAGGAGTTCTTGACTATGATAGAGCAAGAATCGGGGAAGTAGGAAAATGATTAATAATAATCGCCAATTATTTAAAGTACTCAGGATTACCTCTGCCGCTTACTTTTTTGTGGTTTTGCTCTGGATAGTGCTCATGCCCGCAGCGGCTTATTCAGGCACCCCCGAAGAGAAACTGGCTGCGCTCAAAGTTGATATTCTGCCTCATATCCTTAATTTTGTCAATGCCTCCATAATTGCGTTCCCGTTCTCAGTCGTAATGATAGCGCTGGCTCTGCTGCCTGCCGGTAGCCCAAAGGTGAGGCATATACTGGGTGTATTGTTCCTGGCGCCCTACCTGGCTCTTGTTACAATTGCATATTCATCCCAATATACTTATTTGCCGTTGCTGCTCTCAAGCAGCTCGCCCGCAGCGGTTGACTGGCTATTCGACAATCCGCTTTCAGCCGTTTATTTCTTCGACCAGCTTGGCTACCTGTTTCTTGCACTCGCCGGGTTCCTGATAGGTTTTGATTATATTACCTCGAAAGGCCTTAAAATGCTGGCTGGAATTAATATCTACCTTATGTCTTCCTTTTCTGTTGCGGCATTTATTTTGTCTGCCGCCGCACCTGAAACCGGCGGGCTGGCATCGGTAATCAGCGGCGGGCTGACCTTACCGCTTGCTGTAATTCTATTTTTATTTGCTAATAAATCATTAAATATCAAGGATTAATATGTTTATTACTTTCGAAGGAATCGACGGTTCCGGCAAAACGACTCAGATTGGCCTGCTCGAGGAATACTTCAACAAAAGGAATATTAAGGTAATAAAGCTGCGCGAGCCGGGCGGCACTTTGGTTTCGGAACAGATACGGGATATCCTGCTTCATTCCAAAAGCGATATTAATCCAATTACGGAACTACTCCTGTTCAATGCAGCACGCTCATGCCTTGTAGAAAGCATAATAAAGCCGGCACTGGCCGGTGGCAAAACCGTTATTTGCGACAGGTTTTACGATTCCACGACAGCTTACCAGGGTTATGGCCGTGGCCTTCCTTTGCATGAAGTAATGAATATTAACCTGGCAGCCACCGGAGGCCTTAGCCCGGATATTACTTTCTACCTCGAAATCCCTTTTAAACTTACTACGTACAGGACAAACCACAGGGCACAGGACAGGATGGAGAAGTCGGGCAGCGAGTTTTTCCAAAGGGTAATCGATGGCTTCGAAGCTATTGCAGCACTTGAGCCGGAGCGTTTTATCAGGATAGACGGTTCCAGGGAAATTGCCGAAGTGCACAGTGATATTATTGCTGTTATTGAAAGCCGTTAGTTTCAGCCCGAATAATTTAACTTCTTTTCGGCCCAAATTCAGCAGTCTGCAAGATTATTATTACCGGCGGCATAAGCCGCCGGCTGCCCCCAACGGTAAATCAACCGGTAATTAACTT
>DAINRZ010000021.1:0-15533 GCA_036741575.1 Kapaibacterium sp. (SeqCode) | reverse complement strand
TTCAGACGCGCCCCCTCGCCTCCACAACCAAATGAAAGGAACCAAAATGAAAACTGTGATTTTAATTTTAAGCATACTTATACTGCAAAGCTGCCAGGATAATACCACCAACAATGCGCCGGAGAGCGTCACACCCCCCGAATGGCTTCTGGGCAAGTTCAAGGGCGAGTATGTTTTTGAAAATTTAATAGAGAATAGTGATAATGTTACAATATATGAATCAAATAATAAAATTTTTATTAATACTAGTATTAATAAAAATGAGTTTAATGATTCATATACAATTGGGAAAAAAGATACCAACTACTTTCTTATACATGATAATTTACCAAATATTGTACCACCAGGTAATGAAGATAGTGTTTTTGTAAAATACTTTATAAAAGAAGGACGTAATTTACTGTCCCTATACACAAAACATTACTACCATAGCAATATTCTCTTATGGAGATAATTAATTACGTAAGTTTTTATTTTATTTGGGTTATTATTATAATGATTTAATTATGAAAATCAAATTACTTTGTAAATTTCTTCAATATTAATTAGCAAAATATTTGATGCCAAAGCTCTGCCAATTCTCTGGTAACTATCTTCTGTTGAGTTAACATTTACCAAAGGGATTTGACTTAAGCCGGATGCCCTCAGGAAAACATCTTTATTTGCTGTCAGTGATAAATCCAACAACAATAATCCGCCAATTTGAATTTTTATAATGTCTCCAGCGCTGCCACCGTTCAAAGCAATGCCATGGCAAGGTTTTCCCTGAGAAAATAAGTTAGATGCAACAAATCCAGTATTGGAAATTATACTTACCGGTTGACCTGCAGATATTGTTTCTCCGGCAATTTCAGTAATTATTAATTCAAAAACAGAATTGTTTTCGCCGATACTCTCGATAGTTGAAATAATACTGGCGTTAATGACTCCTTCATGCCCCAGAGTCTGGCGCCGGCGGTTAATAATATTGGATTTTCCAGTTATTTTAGGCATCTTTAACCCTTTATAAAAGATTTAACTTTAATTAATTCTGAAAATAAGTCCCATTCAATAAAAGTAATTATTGCGTTTGGATTATCGGAGTTAAGTATTGCGACAGGGGTAAGCCCGGAGAAATCGATTTTAAGTAAACGGCCCAAATCGAAAATTCCTATATTGCTTAGATTAGTTGTAAACTCGATTATACCCTGGTATCTTGAGTTAAATAAATAGTTAGACGCTTTAGCAACTGTATAAGGAGTTCCGGTCGTTGTCTGCCTATTGAGCCCAATGTTATTGCTTACTGAAATACATGTAGAGTTAATTTTTGTTATAATTCCAACAATATCATATATGTTATTGTAGTTCTCACAGGCAATGTATGAATTGCTTCTTAATTCAATTTTACAATATTCGGCTAACTTTCCAATCCTTCTTTCAATTGTTTCGTAATCCATTGAATTTTCATAATAGAACAGGCATTGAGTCAAGGTTGTCCGAGTAGGCATCCTACTAAGACTTTCATCTGACCAGTCTTCTTGTTGATCTTTTGTAAAATTCTCGTGCCTGGGATTGCAGAAATTGTTATGAAGGATGCATTTAATCTCAAAACTGCCCTCATCGATACCCAGCTTGTCATTTTTAACGGAAATCTCAGTCAAATCCTCGTCGTTGGCATTGATAACGTGGGCAACTGCCTGCTCCATATCCGTTCCGTAGGTTATCTTCCAGTCCTTGCCAATGTTTGAGGCCCCGATTTGAATAATCCCCGGATCCTCGGTTCCGTTCCAGAAGGAATAGTCCCACACCGGCATAAATAAAAAATTCACAGTACCGAAATCATAATTGCAATAAGATTTGCACAGGAAATTTTCCGACAGTGCCTTGAAAAGATTGCTGAGATTTTTGTAATCCTGCCCCCAGCTTCCCTCGCTATTCGTATCCGAAAGGCATCCCCCGATAATGGTTTCCCTGTCCGTATTCACGTAAACACTACATATAATCTCAATTTCCGACATATCGGTGAATTCCTCTAAAGTAGTTTCATCGTGGGCATTTGCAACGTTTTGCTTATAGAATTTCCAGTTCGAAAGCGGCGAATTACGAAATTGGAACATTGATGTAGAAGGGCTTTCGCTATTTCGCCTGAATAATTTCAGCAAGGTATCGGCATATTCCCTGCATTTTTCCATAAACACATCATTAAAAGACACATGCAGATATTTTAATTTGTTTTCGCGCCAGTCAGTACTCGAATTACTAATATGGTAGCGCCTGCCGCCGAAATCGACATAGTAGTAGATCAGTTCGTCGGCGCAGTAGGCGTCCAGTCCTTTGTAAGTATTGTGAATATCGTAGCCGATAGTCTCTATGGTTATATTCCTGAGCACTGTGGTGGCTGCGTCCATTACGTTTATCCTGAATATGCCGTCCGAATTGATTTCGTATTCCTTCACCCGCTCCTGGAATCCGTCCCAGAGTATGCCGTGGTGCGCCCAGCTGTCGTCGCTCCAGCCTACATACCAGCGGTTCGGAATTGCAAACCTTACTTCGGCCAGGTCTTTTGGATGCGCCCAGGCAAGTGCCTGCTGTGCGCTTTCCTGCGCTAATACCTGCGCTTTGAATTCCGAAAACGACGGGCTGTTGAAGGCTGCCGATTTCAAATTCAGCTCTAATTCCAAAACCGAGGCCAATTCCTGCCCGACGGGCAAATCGTTATCGAATTGCCTGCTGAGCTTGCATCCCCTGATAAAATCGTGAGGCATTTGCCTGGGATTATTAATGTCGTCGATTGTAATATCTGCCGTGTCGCCTGCAATAAAATAAACCCTGTATTTTCTTGCATTAGTCGAATTGGCGTTCAAATCGTGATAATATATTCCTGTTGTTATAGCCATCAGAACGGCTCCCTGAATTTGAATTCGAATTCGTATTGTACCCACTCGTGAAACCTGCTGATATTCCATGCGGTGAGGTTTACTGCGCGCGCCAGGTTCGCCGGCCCGAAGCCGATCCTGTAGCCCTCCATGCGTATCCAGTTATAAGCTTTTCTGAGCACGGCAAGCTCCGGCACGTGCCCGTCAATGGACAAATCCTCACTTGGGTACTCTCTGTATTTCAGCTTAACCTTGTATGCGCCCCAAATAGTTTTTGTCACATAACAATGATTGTCGGCATAAATAGTTTCCTCAGTTTCCAGTGCAGGCTCGAATCCGCCGTCGTAAATATTAACCGCGATACTCGACAAATCCGCCAGGTTATTGAAACCCGCTGCGGTGGTATCGGGCGTCTCCGAAGCCGTATAATCTTCGTTGGCGCCCCATATTGTTAATGTCATGATAGTACTCATCTTCTCTCCCTTTTATCTCCAGTTCTGAATTTTAACTCCGCCGGCCGTTTTATCGACCACCTGTATTTTGTGAAAATTCCGTGCGTTCACGTCTATCCCCCCGTCTATTGCTGCCAGCAGCGCCTTGTTGACCTTGGCCAGGCCGGCGTATTCACCTGCGGCAAAGCCGTAATACCCATAGTGCTGTATAGGCTGTATTCTGCCGGCCAGGTATTCATCAATCCTGTTCGTTTGCACTGCTTCCAGCAGTTCCCTGTTCTGCCGTGTCTTGTCGGCGCTTATCACTGTTTCGCCTGGCGCAAGCCACACAGGAATAACGTCGCTCAGGCCGCGTTTTCTGTTATAATTCCCTGTAATGCCCACCACGCCTGCTTCGGCGCCTATTGCGCCTCTTGCAGCGGCAATCCCGCTCTGCACCAGCGCCACGGCGGCTGTGGCAGCAATTGGGCCTGCCAATGGGCCCAGCCAGCTCATAAATACTGCGTATATCTGCGGAATATAAGTAAGAACAGCTTTTTGAGCCATATCCAAAAGCTGCCTCAGGAATGCCTCGCCTACACTCTCGCCCTTGGCAAGCGCTTCGCCCATGGCGGCGCCTATGGCCCCAAAAGCCAAGCCTGCGTTTTGCTTCAGGGCGTCGTAATCATCTGCCATTCCCTTCATTTTGGATTTGTTCCCTGCAGCAAATCCATCTATAACTCCGGCAGCATTTTTAAGCGAATCGATGAAGTCTTTTTCGATTATCTTTTTTATCGCCCCAATACCCTCGCCTGCTGCCAGCCTGAGTATGTCGAAAGACTGTGCAGCCTTTACGCCGTACCTGCCTGTGGCCAGGGCTGCTTCTCTGCTCATTTCTTCGCTTCGCCGCTGGAACTGCTCCAGGCTTATTTCCTTATCCATCAACAACTTATTCAGTGCAGCCCTGTCGCTGGCATAATACCCTGCCGTAGCCTTTTTCACTTTAACAATACCGCCTGCTTCTTTTGTGAAAATTGAACCTAACGAATCACCCAGCTGTGCAGCATGCCTGCCGGTATTGTCAATCATGCCTTTCAGGCCGCCAATCCCTTTGCCCATATCCCTAATTGCAGCGCTGTTTTTTTTCAGCCCGTCGGCGAGTCCATTGCCGAGTTCCATCGAATCCAGGCTTTTGCCCAGCCTGCCTATTTCCCCGTAGGCTTTCGAGGTATCGGCGCCGACCCTGACGGTAATGTCGCCGAAAGCATCCTTTAGCTTACGCGATTCTTCCTTTATGCTTTTTTCGAAATTAATTTTGCCTTCCAGCTCCAAATCGGCCATATAGCCCCCCGTTAATCATTTGGTAAATCAGGTTCCCTGTAATCCAGGCTCAGCTTGTAAGCCTGCTTCTCGAAAACTTCTTTAATGTCCCAAGTCCTGTAAATAGTATCAGCCATTAATAAATCGCCGCCGGCCAGGGCCAGGCACAGGAAATACTCTTCATCAGTATTGCACCCGTACCCGCCCAGCAATTCCAGCCCGCCCGCGTGCGGCGGCAGGCCGCGTTTTTGCCTTATACGGGCAGCCCTGCGGCTGTCGGCTTTCAATACGTCATAGATTGCCCGCCTGCCGTTTTTTTCGATAAACGATTCGTCAGATGCCCACTTTCGTGCGAAACCAGCCGACGGCATCCCGCACCGCCGCCGTATCGATTGTATTCCAGATGCCGTTTATCCTGCCGCCTTCCACGGCAGGTGTTTCAGCCAGCCTTTTGCCGCTGCCCGCCGGGGCCAGGATTGCCCCGAAGTATTCGAGGTACCAGGCGTCCAGCGCGTACTCGTATTCTTCGTTAATATAATTGCCCGAGTAGAGGTTATCTAAGTCTTCGTTGGAGTATTGCCCGTACTTTGCCAGAAATTCGCTCCTGAGCTCGCTTTCGCTCTTGCCTTGGTGGGCGTCCCGGCAGAACTCATCCACACACAATTTAAGTTTATCCTTGGGGCATCGGCCGGCAATCTCCCTCAGTTTATGCCTTAGCTCGGGAGTAATGGCTTTTTTCAGCGACACTTCCGCTCCGGCGCCGTCCAATTCGATATTAAAATTACCGCTGTATTTTTCATCTGCTTTTATTTGCTCATTGATCTGCTTTTTAATAATTGCAGCTGCATATTCTGCGCCGAGCAAATCCTTGAGCGCTTTGAGGCTGCTATCGTCGAAATTCATGTTTTTTTCCTTTAATAATTAAAAAATTGAAAATTATGAAAGGGGAACAAGTCCCCTTTCCGTTAAGCAGAAGCCATAAAAATTATGGTGCCGCATTCGCCTGTCCCGATTGTAATTTCCGTAGCCTGCACAACCTTGCACGCATCGAACAAGGTTGTAGGGATAGTAAGTTCATCGGTATGTGCAAGAGTAGTAATCTGCACAGGATAATTCCCTATTCCCTTGCCCTGGTAGCTGGAATTGCCGGTATCGCCCGATAGAATGCCTTTGCCAATCACAACTTTCGTCTTGCCGTCCGATCCTTCGCCGCCGTACCAAATGTAGCCGAATGGCCGCGAATACTGTACTCCGCTGACGATGGTATCGTACGAAGCATCGACATATTCCACATTTTGCTGCTCGACGGCAACATTTTTCAGGTAGTTTTTCAGAAAGGTATTATAGGCTTCGTTATCTATTTTATTGTCTAAATCGATAACGAGGTTCTGCTTGATGGGATGGCCGGTGTAATCCATCGTGACGTTTTTATCAAAGGTAAAAGCGGCAGTCAGGAACTGCCCTTCGGCAGAAATCGGGTGGATGGTCACTTTGTTGCCGGCCCCGATAGGGGCCTGTATTCCCGTGGACATTATTTTGCCTCCTTAGTTAATTGCCTGTAATAATTGTAGTTAATTGATTCCTTAACTATATACTCGAAATAGCCTTCGGTGCCGCGGTATTCATTATCGCTAATCAGCATTTTGAGCCTGTTAAGATGTTTGTCCCTCAGCACATCAGGCCGGGTGTCATACCCGGTATGATGAATGAGGATGTTACTGTCTGCAAAGGCCAGGCCGCATTCGTACATGGACATTTCAATGTTCTCGTGGCATTTGGCGCGCCATTGCAACTGCGGAATATTTTTGAAAATTCTGACCTGTTCGGTCACCGTGCAGCTATAATTGCCCGGCGCCGAATGAACGGCGGCTGTAGAAATATTCCTTACCTTCAGCCCCGCAAAGCCGGATTTATATAAGTCCAGAGCAGCCTTGAGAATAGCAGTATGCTGGAATGCGGCAAGCCTTTCGTCGGAATCGATGCTGAATATCACAGGCGCCGATGCCAGCGATTTACAGGCATTGCGCGCTTTGGAGTAGTCCCACTCTTTGTAATAATATTTAGCCGAAACATGGCTGCCTGCTTTCTCTATTTCGCAGACACCTTCTTTGATATCTGATTTAATCGTTTCCATCAGGATGATTTCCGAGCCGGGCGGCAGCGATTCCAGCAGATCGGGCAGGTCGTGGGCTTTGTCCAGGCTGTAAATAATCGGGAAACTGATTATATTCCTCAATTTAAAACTAAGTACTTTCCCCTCATCAGTGTGAATATTGCCGCCGGTATCCTTTATATCGCCGCCCACGCCTGGATAATACCCGCCATACCCGCAATTTTCAACTTCCTCGCCTGGCAATACTATGGCCTGCTCTGTGTCGTAGATACAACAAGGAATACCGGTTTTTTCCAAGAAAAATTCAGGCAATAGAAATTCATCCCTGCAGGTTTCTATTTCTGCAAAAAGCTGTTGCAGAATTTCGCCCGTCACGAATAAACACTTTGTGTATATACGGTTAGCAAACCTGTACTCTGTATCGGGATTGGGATGCATTATTGAATCCGGCCCGGAATTGCTTATTGCCGGATGTAATATTTTAATTCCAGAGGAAGCCATGAACTCGAAACAGTTATTTAAAGCCTTTGCCGAAATTGCTGTATTTCCATCTATCAGACAGTAATAGTCATACTCAATGCCGGAATTTTCGATATATTGCCTGACAGCACCAAATCTATTACCTTTAACCAAAACAACATCCGCATTGTCTCCGGCAAAACTGCCGAATGCCGCTTCATCGGCGCAGATTACAGCTGTATCGAAGTCCCCTGCCGGAGTATTCCAACGGCTGTGCCGGGAATTGAACCCCGCAGTGCAAATTACGAGATTCTTAGACATATACCACCGCCTCCAATTTAAGCCATAAGCCAGAGTTTGTCCTGACAGGCGAAGCGTCCCCGCACACCGGGATTACCTTGTAAACGCTGCCGTTTAAATTCACCCCGCACTTGCCCCCATGGGACTCGAAAGCCTGCTTGACAAGCATAAGCAGGGATGTATAGTCCATGTCCGACTTTATCCAGGCTTCGAACGAGGCTGCCATTACCGAGCTGCCGTCTATATAGGGCCTCACTGCCGGATAGCCCTTCAGATTGACAATTATTTTTTCTTTGGACTGGCTGATTTTCGATGTTATATCATCTATGCCGCCATATCCCCGGACAGGTATGATTTCGAAACCATCAAGTGCCTGCCCGATTATGTAAGGAATCACTTCGCTGATATTTGCAAAAACATTCATTTTGTTCCTGATTTTATTGATTAAATTTTAAATTTGAAAAAGCCATTGCCGCTTGTAACCCGGATATCCGGCCTAACCGCGCGAAACGACAGCCATGGCGGTAGTTGTCCTGCCCCCTGCGGGGTAACTGCCGAATCCTGCCAGTTCTTCCCTGTATTCAGCCATACATTCCATCATTCGCTTGGCATTTACACCTGCGGTGTCGTCGAAATCCGAAAAATAATAGTAACATTGCAGGTAAACCAATGCACGGGCAAATGATTCGGTATAAGCAGCCGTTAGCTCGTCGAGAACAGCCATATCTGCCGCGTCGGACGTATCCAACCGGAAGATTCTGCAGCTGTCGCGTTTCAGCCTGTCTTTTGCCGCGGTAATCTTAAGGGCTGCAAGTTCCTCGTCGCTGTATTCAGCGCCGAAAACAGAATTATACATATCGCGCATTATGTCCGGGTTTGACTGCAAATCTGCAAAAGTATCACTCATATTCACTCCTTGGAATAATTTTTCGGGGGCCAAACAGCCCCCACATATTAATTACCTGCACAAGACATTGGTGTAAACCTTCAGAAGCCCGGTACTATCGGCAGCGCCGTTAACTATAGTGTGCGCCACTTTAATCTGCTCTATTCCGCCGATAAGAGAACTGTCGGCATTCCTGAGATTAATGTGCCTGACTGCATCAGTAGTTCTCGAAGAGCCTGAATACACTAGCTTTTCGGCTCCGCCATAGAATTTGCCGATTATGTAGGTAGTAATTGTCGAGCTTGACGAACCCGAATAAAAATCCGTCAGATCGACAACGCCGGCCCCTCCAAGCGAAAGCCACCCGGTGGTATCGTAAGTAGTGGAATTTTTGACATATGTAAACACATCCTGGTGAATCTGCGGCTTAAGGTTTGTGTTGATATTTGCGGCTGACAGCGCCATGATAAACATTGCAGCCAGCACTCCAAACAATATTCCCGATTTCCTAATCATAAAAATCATCCTCCTTTCTTAGTTATTTGCAGGTTTAACAATTACTTTAAGCATCCTGATATGTTTGTCTTCGAAAACTTTGGTCCAGTACGTACCATTAGCCAGGTCAGCTGCCGAGGGGTCGTAACTGGTATGCGTCCAGCTTATGCCTTTGACGGCGGGCACAAAATCGGCATACCAATAGACTTCGTAGCGGCCGTGGCCGGTTTCGGGCACGAATTTTTCGTAAACCGTTACATCCTTTTGCCAGGCAAGGTAGAGTGGCTGCCCCGACATCATAAATACAGGGTAGTTCCCATTGGCATCCACAGAGCAGAGAGTATCGTTAATAAAGACCCTTTTGCCCAGGAAAGCGGGGATCTTGCCGGTCTGCATTACCGAATTGCTGAAACTGCCTGCATATTCATACGATGCCGTGCCGGCAATCAGCAATTCGCTGAAAGTAACGGAATTCATTATAAAAGAATCAAAGATGTCCATATGCTCGCCGAATTTCACCTGTGCGGCTTTTGCGGCTGCGTAAGTGCCCCATGTGCCCGAGCCGTCGCCAGTGGCATCGTAAACGTGCGAAACAGCCAGCGCCGAAGCAAAAGCGCCGCCGATAGTGTTTATCATGTAGTTTTGGAGCATCTTAAGGACAATTTCGCCGCGCTGCACCATTGCGGCTTCCAGGCCATTGGACCCTCGTGTAATCCTGTCGTACTCCGTTTCGGAATATGCATCGCCTGTGTGGCAAACCACGAGGTTCTCCTGGTAATCGCCAAGCGCCGACGGAGTTAGAGTGGTCGTCGATATAATCTTTTGCGGATTATCGACGGAATCGAGGTTTTCCTGGTAGGGCCTGACAAAATATTTACCTCCGGCAGTCACCGGCGAATGGGTATCGATTTCAACAAATCCCTGCGAAAAAATATTTTCTGTGGTAACGAGGGCTTCCTGAATGAAAGGAGCCCAGTTTACCGGCGTTATTTTCGACATATTAATTCCTTCCCCTTAATAGTTTTAAATGCTTTGATTTTAGTATTTTGTACTGCTCCGGATTTTCGGCCGACATCTGTGCCCATTCTTCGGGGGATATTTTCATAACATCCTGCCAGTCTGCCTGCGCATTCCTTGCGCCTGCGGAGTTTTCGGGCCTGGTTGATTTTTCGAGGATTCTCAGCAGCTGAGGCTTGGCCAGGTTGGCAAAAATCTCCCGTTCATCGGGCGGCAGCCTTGCCAGCAGCTCTTTTCTCTCTGTTTCGTATTGGCCTCTGTACGCTTCCAGTTCATCCGAAAGTGTTTTTATCTTTATTTCCAAATCCGACTTTTCGTTTTGTGCTCTTTCGAGTAAATTTTTTGTTTCCAACTGCCCCAAGTTTTCTTTTTCATCGCGTTCGGCAATAGCTCTTTTAAGCATGGCTATTTCATTATCTTTGTCTTCGATCCCTGTTTTTAGCCTCAGCTTTGCTTCTTTGTCCCTCATTTTTTTAATATAAGCCTGCACTTCTTCGGTCTGCCTTGCCAGCCAGCCCTCGGCGGCAGGCACGGCTTCGCCTTCAGGCAGCATTGCATCGTGCTGTTCATTCAATTCCATAAATTGCTTCCTTAAATTGTTTCATTCTTAGTAATCATTTCCATAATACAGTTAATATCTGCTTTCAGGCAGGCCACATCCTTTTCGAGGGCATCGAGCCTGCGCAAGCCGGCAGCTTCTTTTTCGGCATTCATGGCATTCCTGCGTGCTAAGTTCTCCCGCTCCACTTCCTGCTGTTTCAATAGTTCCTTGTTTTTTGGCTCATGCCTTTCCATTTTCACCTCCGTTAATATTCCCGAATTTATTTATATTGCCCTTGATATAATCCATAGCTTCGTCATCGCCTGCAATGGTATCGTCAGCTTTGTATCCGCTCAGGTACTCCAGCGGCGAGATAACACCCTTAGCTCGCCTGAATTCCAGGGCTTCCATTTGGCCTATGGTTTTCTCGGCCGAAAACGGCTCTTTGTAGTCAATCGAGTAATCATAGATGTCACCCATAGCGCCATAATATGGGCTGGCAGGGTCTCTGCCTGCAACCGTAAGCGCCAGGCCGAGCAGCCTTTTCTCGAATGGCCGCAGCAGTTCGATATCCTCCTTGCGGATCATCTCGAGCTCCCTGTAGTCCACCTTCATTGCTTCGCCGCTTGCCAGCCCAGGATTTTCGAGTATCAGCGAATTGGGCAGGCCAAGGTCTTTCATTGCCTGCACCTTGATTTTCTCCTTCAGTGAATTAATCGATTCAAAGTACGTCGTCATGGATACTGTTTCCACCGATGGCGGCGCCGGTTCGCCTACATCAGGCGATTTCACCCCCTCGCGTGCAAATGCAGCCCCCGGCCCTATTTTGGCGCCTGCCCCAAGGCCCATATTCGTCATTACCCACATCGAAACGGCCGAATAGGCCACGTTTTCCATTGCCATATAGTCAAGTGCATTGCATGCTAGCTGCGCCCTGACAAGTTCGTAGAGGTCTTCGGAGCCTCCTGTGTGGTCATTGTCATTGATGTCGAAGCTCAGGATTTCGAACGGAATCCTGCCGTAGCCGTGCTCCAACTGCATTAATTCTACAGTTTTCTCATCGCTGAAATCATTAGCTCCGGCATTATAAGTTCTGTAAGTATGCAGGAAAGGTACCTGCCTGCCGTTTTCATCGAGTACCATATAGAATTCCCTGTCCCAGTATTCATAGCGCAGCTCTGTAGTTGTTTCGTCAGTGCCCGGCTTGTTTACCAGTTCGTTGAAAGGAATGTAAATTTCGAGCAATGTGCCGTAATCGTTATAAACACACTGGTATTTCTCGGGAGTAAGCACCTGGAGCTGCAATTCACCCCGCCTGACGCGCGGGCGCACTGCCGCCGAGCCGCATAGTTTAGCCTTGCGGTGTGCCTGAAGCAGCTTATAATTGAAACCGGTTTGTTTAGTGATTTCCGTAAAAACACACGTTTCTGCGGCTGACGGACTGTCACGCAAGCTTCTGGCAATAGGCTCCCTGGCTGGCTCCTCGATATAGGCCGTACACAAATTTTTGAGAACCCTGTTAATGAATAAATTGCACGATGGCAACGACGCATAATGCCTATTTATGCCGTCTGTCGGCAGTATCGACGAGAATCCGGTTGCCTTTAGCAGGCTGTAAAGCAGCTTTTGCCTGCATTGGACGGCATCTTTGCCGCCCTGCACCCAGCAGCTCAGCGCAGCATTATAGCTCATAACGTCTGAGTTTTGGTTCAGCCCTTTAATGGCCAGGTTGGCCCATTTGCCGTAATATGAAGTATTAAAGGCGTCGCGCCAGATAGGCGCCCTTGCGCCGCCCAAACCACCGTAATACTGTTCTTCTTCGAGATCAGCTCTTGTCATTCCGCTCATAGATAATATACCTTTGTTGGTTCGAAATCAATTGAATAATAATTATATGGAAAATAGCTCAGTGCATCGGAAGGATCGGAGATACCTTCCTTTTTGTCGAGTTGAATGCCGTTGGGTTTCCATTCCACAATGTATAAATCTCTTACTAATTTGGGGCATTCCGCAAAATTGACAAATAATTTCTGTTCGCCGGCCATATTCCTGAACATAGCGTTCAGCGCATTCACCCTGTCTTTCACCCTGCGTGTGGGCCTGGTATTCCGCACATAGCCGCTGTAGTTTTTAAAGTACCGTTCGATAATTGTGTAATCAGTCCTGGATACAGCCGAAGTTCTGTGCTGGTTGCCCGCATGGTCGCCGGTAATTTCGAGCGGGCCGCAGAATCCTGCCGATTCCAGCCATTCTACAATCAGCCGGCACTGGCTTTCGGTGTTTTGGGCGGGAATAACAAACTCCCTGACGGCACACCATTTGTCTTTTTCGAATTCCTGCAATACTATTGTGGACAGGGGATTGATATTGAAATCCCAGGCTAAAACTGTTCTCGATGCGGGATTGAACCGGCAGGCCGAATTGGCATACTCCCCGAACATATAATAAACAGTGTTGCCGGTAGTTTCAAAAGAAGCCATGTATTCCTGCCGGAATGTCTTTTCGTCGCAGTTTTTCTTTATCCTTTCGATTTCCTCTGCATCAATCCAGCCGCCGTCGAGCGATGTCCTTACATAGTTGCGGCACATGCCTGAAATGTACATTTCGTAGAACCAGTTAGCCCTGCCGAATGGTGTGGATACAAAAGCCGCCGAGCCTTTGGTTGTGGCCAGGGTAGCCTGGATGACTTCGGTCCACACTTCAGCCGGCATAAAAGCCGCTTCGTCGAACCAGACGTCGTCGAAGCCCTGGCCGCGTATCCTCCCGTATTCCTTTGCCCCCCAAAGGCTGATCCTGCTCCCGTTTTTCAATATTGTAAACAGGTTAGTTTTGCTGCTTGTGCCGATTAGTCTGCTGTTTATCAGGGCATTAAGGTTTCCCCACATTAAATCTTTTGCCATCTTGAGCGTTGGCGCAATATATCCAATGTGTGCACCGGGCATGGCAAGCGCCCTTTCCCTGAGCTTATAGCCAATCAACTGGGTTTTGCCGAACCGGCGCCCGCTGCACAGCAGGTTGAAGCGGTGGTTGTCCATTTCCCTGTAGATTTCCCAGGCAGCGGGTTTTAGCTTTATTTCGTGCACCAGTTTTATAATACCACCTCATTGGCAATTAATACTAATTCTCTGCCCTCATCGGGTTCGGCCTGGTGCGAGCCATACAGCGCTTTATCGAGCCATATTACCATACTTACCCTTTTGGGATCGGCCAGCCCCAGCCTCAGCAGCCTTGTATGCAGTATGTCCCTGATAAGTTCGAATTTTTCGCGGAACCAGGCTTCTTCCTTCAGTTTGCCGGCGCTCTCGAAGAAAAAGCTGCATGAATAACCCCGCTCGATGAACAGCTCCTTCAGGAAAAGGTAGCGGAAGTTTTGCTGCTTTTTTTCTTCTTCGAGCATTTCGAGCATTTTGTCCAATTCATACTCGGCATATTCCCTGTTCCAGACACATTTGCCCTGCTTCGGCGGATTATCAGGCTCCCGGCCGCCCAAAAGTTTTAATTGCATTTTTTCGATTTTCAGATAGTTAAAAAGACTTTAATAATTTGTTGTATTTGTTGTAATCAAAGTAAATTATGCGTTAGCCGGCGTCCAACTTTTATGCTTTTTGGATTCCATTAAACAGCAGCAGTTCAGCCGCTAAACACCTTTTTAAGGCAATGGTAACCCTTATCAGTGTGTTTTTTATCGATTTTCATCGTGGTATCTCAGCAACTCACTATTTTTTTTAATTGATTTACACAGTTTTTCGAATTTGAAATCTTTCATAATCCGCAGATTCTTTGGGTTTGGTTTAATTCTGCTTACTTTAAGCATCTATCATCTCCCCAAAGTACATCAAATGAATATACCCTCCCGTGACTGCCTGCACCTGCCCGTTTGGCAGCAATGCGTTCAGTTGTATTTTCCTGGCGGAAACATCGGCATCAAGTACAGGAATAATGCCCGAACCCTGCAGCGAAAGGTTGCTCCACGAAGGCGGCGTGCCATTGACGGCAAGGGTAAAGAATCCCGAAGTATCGGCAATTATTGTGGCGGCAGTGCTTTTTATGCTTAGCGATTGGGGTGCTTCTGTAGCCACAATGTTACCGTCGCGCCTTTCTTCCGCTCCGCAGTAAACATCGAAATGATACAGGCCTGCCTGGGGCAAATTTAGCGCCACATCCACATCGGTATTTGCCGGTAAAGTGCCAAACTGCTCGATACGCTCCCATACTGCTCGCGTCCACGAAATCAGGAACCACATTTCCTCGTCCTTATCATAACAGAAGAGCGCCCTTTTAACAAACCTAATATCTTCGGCCGTCCCTGTGTAAATCGGTTTGAAGTCTCCGCCGGGCGCCGTGCCCTCGTTTTTAATATCGAACCAATTATTGGCTGAGCATGTATATTCGAATAGTATTCCATGTATCAATTCCCAATCGTCTGCGTCCATTGCAAGGGCGCTGCCGATGTTTGCGAGAATCCCCATAGGCCCCTGCGCTCCCCCGGTGTTTTCTCTGTGGATAATGTTTTTGTACGTTCCCGAATCGCCCAGCAGCCTGTACGATGCGGCATCGAATTCACTCTCGTCGGTCCGTGGCAGGGCATTGCCGATTATCTCCGATATCCAGCCCTGGTGGTTCCCCATGAATGAAGACAGTTTTACGTCGAATTCTATGTTTTCGTCGCTGCCGCCGCTAATTATTGTTTTTGTCAAATGGCTGCCTGCTTCGAGTTTGTTATCTAAGTAATCAAAGGTTGTGTCTGTATTGCTTACACGTGCTTTGCCGTAAGTGTAGAGCTTCAGTGTTTCGTTGCCGCCGCCGCCAATCACTGTTTTCTGTATATCATCGCCGGTAACGATTTTGCCTTCGATGAATCCCGGTGCAGAGTCGTCGGGGCTTACCCTGACTTTTCCATCCACGATAAGGCTGCCGTCGAGGTCAGTGTCCTGTATCAGGCCCAGCAGGTCTGTTGCTCCTTCGGCGCCGGGAGTATCGCACAGAGTGACTTTCTTTATTAATGTTTTGATGCTCAAATTAATCCTTAACTCATTTTTTGATAAAATATTTATACATACCGGTGATATTTGCCCCTTATTGCAGCCATCGCCGGCTCCTTGCAGGTAATATCCCG
>DAINRZ010000020.1:0-15649 GCA_036741575.1 Kapaibacterium sp. (SeqCode) | reverse complement strand
AAGCATAGCAGATTTAATCATAATCACTCCAATATTATTGTGTTTCAAATAGTTAATAACAACGAACTACGAATTGATAATAAAAATATTTCATTACCTTCGATAGATAAAATGCAAATTTAACTAAAATAATAAATTTCTGTAACCGAAAATTAACAGGTGGTTATTTCGTAAATAATTATATTTGGATATGAGATTTGAAATAAATGTATAATAGAATTAAAGTTTTATGAGAGAGAAAAAGCTGATGATAGAAATTCATAACGATACAAAGGACTGCGTACTTTGTGGAGATCAGTTAAAAAAGCTTAATGACAGAGTCGATGCACTTTGCGATTATTGCGGTAAGAACGCCACCGTATCCTATCAATGCGGGAATATGCACCTGATATGCGACAATTGCCTGAAAATGGATGTGTATGAATATATTAAAACTGCCTGCCTTAAATACAAAGGCACAGATCCGATAGAACTGGCAGTGCATATTATGAATTCGCCGCAAATTAAAATGCACGGGCCCGAACATCATTTTATCGTACCGGCGGTTATGCTAAGAGTGTTGCACAACACAGGCAAAATCAATACCGATATTAATTATTTGCTCGACCTGGCCGGCAAAAGGGCAATAGGCGAATCGCCCCAGCATTGCGATTTCCATGCCGGCAATTGCGGCGCTGCAATAGGAACAGGTATATTCCTCAGTATATTCCAGGACAGAGATATTTTTTCGGAGGATATGTGGTCCGACACTAACAAAATTGTCAGTTTCGCCATGAAAACTGTTTTAGAAAGCCACGGCCCGCGCTGCTGCAAGCGCGATACTTACCTTTCGATAGAATCGGCAGTTGATTACATCAACGAACATTTTGCAATAAATCTTCCAATATCGGAAGCAAAATGCACTTTTTCGCTGCGTAATAAAACATGCGGCAGAGAAGACTGCAACTACTATAATATGGGATTGTCGCTGGTTTAGCCTGAGAGCTGTTTGCAATATTTTAGCAGTATGAAAATCCCTTTAGGAGATAGATATGTATTTTAAAGAAGTACTAAACCTAAGAGGCGTGAGTCTCTCTGTTGTAACAATTTCATAATTTTTTGTATCATGTATTAAGTTATACAGGGGATTTGTTTCCATGATACTGTATTCAATTGTCAATTATCAATTCACCTGTTTATTCCCTTCTTTTCTAATTGCCGGAAATTTTGTAATTTATTTTTCGGATGTATTAATCATTCGTAATTTATTACCAGATTGCCTTCACAAGCAAATCAAAGGTTTAATCAGGTTTTGGATGATGGTTGATAATTGTTCAAAAAATAAGTAACTAAATTCTCATTTTTTTGATTGACTTTTATGAATGAAAAAATTGACAAATTGATGACGGAATCGGTTGTGACAAGATGGACAGCTTTGGGATTGGTTTCTCTGACAATGCTTGCGGCTTACTATTTTGTCGATATGATAGCGCCTTTGCAATCCCTGATTGAGAAAGGTTATAACTGGAAGCCGGATGTCTATGGTTTCTTTTCCGGCTCGGAATATATGCTGAATGTATTTGGTTTCCTGTTACTTTCGGGCATAATACTCGACAAAATGGGAATTAGATTCACAGGCATAATGTCGGCAGGAGTAATGCTTCTAGGCGGCGCCATTAAGCTCTACGGTTTAAGTGAATATTTTAATACAGGTGGATTTGGATATGAATTAATGAATTCATTCTGGCAATCAATGCCACCTTCGGCAAAAGTTGCTTCATTAGGTTTTGCCATTTTTGGTATTGGTGTAGAAATGGCAGGTATTACAACATCAAAAACAGTAGTTAAATGGTTTAAGGGCAAGGAGCTTGCATTTGCTATGGGAATGCAGATGGCTACCGCAAGGCTGGGTGCTTCAGTGGCTTTCTTTTTCTCGGCAGTATTTGCCGGTGCCGAATCATCAAATCCAAATCCACTAAACTCAATATATGTTGGATTAGCTCTTTTGTCCATTGGTTTGTTGACATATATTATATATAGTACAATGGACAGGAAACTCGACAAACAAAGGCAAACTCAGGACGAGCATGACCCGACTGAAGAATTCCATCTTAAAGATTTGGGTAAATTAATAATCAATCCCGGAGTAATAATTATTTCATTATTGTGTGTATTGTTCTATTGCGGAGTATTTCCATTCCTGAAATATGCTGTAAATATGATGCAAAATAAGCTAAATATTGATGCCGGTGTGGGCGGTATGATTTCAGGATTACTGCCATTTGGTACAATTTTTATAACTCCAATAATTGGTAATTATTTAGATAAAAAAGGCAAAGGAGCCACAATGATGATTTTCGGCTCGGCATTGCTAACATTAGCACATCTTACTTTTGCCATAGTTCCTTTGAATATGGCTTTAGCTATATTAGCAATTGTTGTGCTCGGGATTGCTTTTTCTTTGATTCCTGCCTCCATGTGGCCTTCGGTACCAAAAATCGTCGAGGAAAAGTATCTGGGTTCTGCATTTGCACTTGTTTTCTGGATTCAAAATATCGGACTTATGATTATCCCTTGGTTGATAGGTGTTGTTCTGGATGCTGTAAATCCGGGCGTGGCAGAAAGCATTCAGGCAGGCGATTTAACTGCAGTTTATGATTATACTTATCCTATGCTGATTTTTGCCAGCCTGGGATTTGCTGCAGTATTGCTGGCTTTTGCATTAAAAGCTGTTGATGCTAAAAAGGGTTATGGCCTAGAGCTGCCTAATAAGAAATAATTTAGGATGGGGGGTAGTGTTGCTGCCCCTTTAACCTGTTTAAATATGCTTATAAAGTATTTTTTTTCAGGAATATACAATCTTAATTAATATTTTATCGTTAATTGTGTTTACTGTGCATTTTTTTTTATAAATTTGAAGTTACTGATTTTGTTATAATAATAAATATTTGAAAATGGATAATAAAGATATTAAAGGGCCTGCAGGGCAAAATAAGCCAAAAGTTGTGGCTGTGGCCAAAGAGCGCAAACCTGCCGATGAGCAGAAAAAACAGCAGGCTTTACGCCCAAAGAAAAAGGAAGAAAAGTGGGATTTTCCTTATGTTAAGAAAAACTTTATTATTGCCGGCATAGGGCTGGCTGTAATTATTATCGGCTATATCCTGATGGCCACCGGCATTACCGAAGAGCCGGCGCTGCCCGACGGCAAATGGAATAACCCTATGGCCATAACCATAGCGCCCATAATGCTAATAATAGGTTATTGTGTTATTTTACCTTATGCCCTTTTCAAGTATTTCGGCAAAAAAGAAGAATCATAACAAACCGCCTGCTATGTAAATGGATGAAAACATTACCAGATGCGGCGTTGCGGCAATAATCGGCAGGCCCAATTCGGGCAAGTCAACATTACTCAACTCGATTTTAGATACAAAGTTATCGATAGTAACACCTAAACCCCAAACTACCAGGAAAAAAGTCCTAGGTATTTATACCAGTGAAAATTCCCAGATCATATTTCTTGATACTCCTGGAATTTTGAAGCCGAAATACAAAATGCACGAGGCGATGATGGATTTTGTTTACGAGTCGATAGGCGATGCCGATGTGGTTTGCGCTATGCTCGACGCATCGAAATATGCAAATCCCGAAAGTTCGTTTTCGGCCGAATTTCTAGATATACTCAGAAGTACCGGCAAGCCGGCGATTGTGATTATCAACAAAATAGACCTGCTGCAGGATGTCAAGGGAATTTTGCCAATGATTTCTGATTTTGTTAAAACAGGCGCTTTCAAGGAATATATCGGCATTTCGGCTACTAAAAAAACTAATGTGGAACAATTGCTGTCAATAATAGCAGCCTTGCTGCCGGAAAGCAGTTTTCTTTACGATGAGGATTATCTGAGTTCGCTTCCCGAACGTTTTTTTGTCTCTGAAATAATCAGAGAGACGATATTTTTCAAACTTAGGGAAGAAATACCATACTCCACAGAAGTGTTAATAACAGAGTTCAGGGAGCGCGGCAAAGGCAAGTGGTATATCTCAGCAGAAATTGTAGTGGAAAAAGACAGCCAGAAAAGAATTACTATCGGCGCTAAGGGCGATATGCTGAGAAGTATAGGTGAATCTGCCAGGAAGCAAATTGAAAATTATCTTGAACGGGAAGTATTCCTGGAACTCTTTGTAAAGGTAAGAAATAATTGGCGCAACAACGAAAACATGCTGCGCCGGTTCGGTTATTAAATATCATTTAGCATAATATGGATAAATCTATAAAATACATTATTATTACTGCATTGGTTATGGCTGTTTGTTTTGCTGGCTGTGCCGAAAGCAATAAAAGGAAACCTGATAAAATCGTAAAGAACAGCCGCCAGTTGGCAAAAATTTACGGCGACAGCCTTGGTTACATTAAAGCAAATTTAATTACTACAGTGGTAATCACGGATTCGGCGAACAATCCACTCAAAGTCGATATAACCCGCGACATAATGAATAACTTGCATAAACTTCTCGGATTATTAATTGATTTCAATTTTACAGACAGGATGGATGAAATCCTGAAAATGAAAGATAAAGAAACTGCCGAAAGAGAACTATTGAAAGAAATGGACAGGATGGCAAAGGAATGTGGTTTCGAAAACATTTCATTTGCTGATAAACTTATTGATAAATTAAAGGATTATCCTGAAATTTCTGCTTTATTGAATAAACTTGCAGAAATTGGAAAAACAAAGTATATGTGATATAATCCGGCTCAGAGAATTAATATTGTTTAATTTTTAATAAAATCTCATTAATTTGTGCCAATTCTTTTCAAACCTAAACGTAACAATCAGGATTCAGCCTTAATTAGCTTCTTTAAATCCTTTCGTTCGATGTCGATATAAGGAAGCTCGACAGTGAAAGTAGAGCCGATTCCAAGTGTACTTTTTACCTCGACGTTGCCGCCGTGGGCTTCAATCAGCTTTTTCACAATCCAAAGCCCGAATCCCGACGAAGATTCGGCGCCTGTGGGCCTGGCGCTCAGTTTCGAGCCTTTTTGGAATGCCCTCTGGATATCTTCTTTTGAAAGCCCAAGGCCGTTGTCGCTGACCTCTACGTAAATAACATTACTTTCAAATTTTGTTTTAACTTTGACCTTACCCCCTTTGTGCGAGAATTTGATGGCATTGGAAGTAAGGTTATCCAGCACTTCGTCGATTTTTGATGCATCCATAAGCGAATCGGGAATGCCGCTTTGAGTTTCCAGCTTCATTTCGATATTCTTTGTTTCGGCCGCAACCTTATTCCGCCTGTGTACGACCGTAACAATTTCATTAATATCTGTGGGGTGCAGATTAAGCTGCAAAGTAGTGCCCTCGAGCGATAAAATCCTTGTTACCTCTTGCGACAGTGCTACAATCTTCTTAGTCGATTCCATAATGTCGTCGATAACTTCCTGCTGTTCTGTTGCCGTAAGGTCATATGAACGCAGCAGATCGACAAGGCTTTTAATAAGGGCTGCGGGGTTTTTAATATCATGAATGATAACAGCAAAAAGGTCGTCTTTTTGTTGCTGTAAGTCAAGAATCTCTTTTTGGCTAGTGGACAGCCTGTCAACCTGTTCCTTCAGGATATTGTTCTGGTTTTTCAAGTCCTCGGCACGGGTTTGCATAGCATCTATCTGGCCTCGAAGCGCTGCGATTTCCGCCCGCAGGTTACTGTTTTCGAGTATAATTTTATCGATGTCATCCCTGTTTAGTATTTTGGACTGACCGTTGCCCATATTTGTTTTTCCTTTATTTTTTATATTACCTTTTTTATCATGTTTTCTTTTGTTGCCCAAAGCAAAAATTAATATTATAATTGCAAATGAGAGAATCCCGATAACAATGCCTATAATTATCGTGCTAACGTCTATACCCGAGGATTCGCTGTTGTTTTCCGGCCTTGTACTATCCGGCTGTTGGCTTACTTTGGATGTTTTACCTGCTATCGATTCCTGTTCGAGTTTCTTTTTAAAATCAGATGCTTTTGTATTATCAACTAAAAATTTTATTACGGCGGAATCTGCCTTCCAATTTTTGCCGAAGGCGCCTATAACAAGGGTATAGCTGCTCTCACTGAGCCCTTTATAATAAAGCGTAGTCTTGTTATAAGTCCTTTTATCTGAATCTCCATTAGTATTTGAGAGGTTGACCTGGAAGATGAAAGGGGTTTCTTCCGGCTGACTGACTGTGCAGTTGTAATTGACGACAAGGGAATCATCAGGCGCTATAACTAAGCTGGTGAATAATCCTTCGTTGACGTTCAAACCGTTAATTGATATGCCCGTAATAACTACTTTTCTCTCGTTAACAATATTTTCCTGGGCCTCGGCTGATTTGATAAAAGCAAAAAAAATAACTGCCGATATTATTACCGGAATGAAAATCTGGTTATATATTCTATCTTCTGCTTTCGTCATTGTATACTTTTTTTAAGTATGTATTATTATAATTTTTTAAAATAACACTTACTTTTCAACAAAATAATAAAAAAATGATATAAAAATAACATTTTTATTCACAATAATAAACAGCAAATATTAAACCATTTTTTTATTTATGTATCTAATGATTATATTAACTTTTAATGTTGTTATATTTTTTGGGAAGGGATTTTATGAAAAATGTGTTCTTTTTGTTTTTACTTGCTCCGCTGTTAATGTTCGTTTCGTGCAAGGAAAACAGCGTTGACGATATCCTTGAAAGCATACAGTCTGCCGAGGATAATTCCATATCGGAAACAGAGTTCTCCAATATTTTTGAGTATATTAACACAGAAGGCGACAACAACTTTAGCAGCGTACAAAAGACAGAAAGCTATGATAATCCTCAGATTAATACTTCTTTGTTGCCGGATTGTGCCTCAGTAACATTTGATTCTTCCAAAAAGACAATAACAATTAATTTTGGGACAACTAATTGCCTGTGCAGGGACGGTAATTATCGCAGGGGGATACTGACAGCTGAATTTACAAAGAAACCAAGGGAAATTGGCACCAATGTTATGATTTCCCTCGATAATTACTATGTGAATGATAAAAAGGTTGAAGGAACAAAAACCTATACTCATACCGATACATATAAATGGACCGTGAGCGTACAGAACGCATCTGTTGAAACCGAAAAAGGCGCTATCACCTGGAACTCAGTCAGGACAATTGAAAAGATTGAAGGTGGTGGAACTCTGAATCCTACGGATGATGTTTATTTAATATCTGGTACTGCACAGGGTATCAACAGGCAGGGAAACGAGTTTACGGTTACTATTGACCAACCTTTGAAAAAAGTAATTTCATATGCATGTATGAGGCATTTTGTATCGGGCGTTTGGACCCTCGTCAACAAAGGCGGTGCAACAATGTCGCTCGATTACGATCCTATCGGCGGCGAGCCGTGCGATAAAATTGCCGAGGTGACAATAAACGGTAAGAAGAAGACCATAACTTTAAGATAAACCCCTATTGTATATCAGCTTTGGCCATCGGGCCTGGGGTGAATTCCATTATCAGGGCAAATGGGGCTCCACTTTAGAAGCGGATGCCTTCTAAATGGCCATATCAGGAAAACCTTCTGAAGGTTATGAACTTTCGGAAGGTTTTTATAATCAGAATAAATAGACTATTGCTTGGGGCTAATAGAATCGATTGTCAAAATTTACATCGTTCAGTTCTTCTTATTTTATAAACTTACTTTACTGCTTGGTAGTCTTCAAGAATTCATTGAATAATTTAGACATAGGGTTTTCCAGGTTC
Source organism: Kapaibacterium sp. (SeqCode) (assembly GCA_036741575.1). Taxonomy (GTDB): domain Bacteria; phylum Bacteroidota; class Ignavibacteria; order Kapaibacteriales; family UBA2268; genus DAINRZ01. The sequence continues at coordinate 7,890 of DAINRZ010000020.1, read as the reverse complement.
CATTTCTCGTTCATATCGACATTTCTCTGCTTGTATTCGCCAAAGAATATAATACTTTTGGTTGATGCCTCAAACACAATGAGGTAGAAATTTGCATAGTCATAATCGGTCCCGGTTTGTTCTTTTTCGCCATGCATTGAAAAAACGGCCAGGTAGTTTGTATTGTTTCTTTTCATAATGTTAGTGATTTCGGTTCGAACAGCAACACCATCCAGGCTCTTTTGCTTAGCAATTGTTGCATTGGATTCATTTATAAGAGAGTCGATGATTTCCTGTAAAAGCTTATCAAGGCTGTATGTTTTATAATTAATAAAAACATTATTGCCGATAAAGTTGTCCATATATTTTTCAATTTTCTGCGTCGAGGCAATGTCTTTTGCCATTCCACCTTTGCCGTCATCAGTCATTATGGCCGATACAGGCCTAGCGATAAGAATAGAGTCGCTGGTTTGGTAAACTATACCTGATTTATATATCTGCAAGTTATTGGAACAGCCGGCCAATACAGATACAATAAGCAGTAGAAAAACTATCCCGGATTTATAACTTTTAATCATATAAATGCCTTCCAAATTTAATTAATTTAATGAATCATTCGCTAATATAAGTGTAAATTAACTAATTTTGCCTTTTTGCAAGTAGATTTTGGGAAATGAAAACATAAGGTATAATATGAGCGAAATTAAATATGCGGATCGGATAGCCACTTTGCCTACCTCGATATTCTCTGTAATGAGCAAGATGGCCGTGGATTACAATGCCGTCAACCTGGGGCAGGGCTTCCCCGATTTCGACGGGCCGGCGTGGATTATGGAAGAAGCTTTCAATGCAATGAAATCCGGCAAAAATCAATACGCCCCTTCTGTGGGAATATTCTCCCTAAGGAGCATACTGGCAGATACGTACAAGAAATATTACGGATTAAACTGGAATCCAGATACCGAAATTACTATTACGGCAGGGGCTACCGAAGCGCTGTATTCTGCTATTACTTCTACTGTCAATCCCGGCGATGAAGTGATTATGTTCGAACCCTTCTACGATGCCCACCAGGCCGATGTAATTCTGGCAGGTGGAACACCTGTTTATATTACGCTCCAAAAGCCGGACAAATATTACGACAGCTTTCATTTCGATTTTGGCGAACTCGAAAAAAAAGTAAGCAAAAAAACGAAAATGCTCATTCTGAACAACCCAAATAATCCTACCGGTAAGGTTTTTACAATCGATGAACTGAAGTTTATCGCCAAGCTTGCCGCCAAGTACGATTTTCTTGTCCTGAGCGACGAAGTATACGAATTCCTGACGTTCGACGGAATCAAGCATATTCCCATTGCCACGCTGCCGGGGATGCAGGATAGGACAATTACCATATCATCTACGGGGAAAACCTTTGGTATGACAGGCTGGAAAATCGGCTATGCTTTTGCCCGGCCCGATATTACTGCTGCAATTAACAAAGTACATCAATGGACTACTTTTGCAGTTAACACACCGGGGCAACATGCCATGGCTTACGCTTTTACCAGGCTGGATGAATACCTGCCGGATTTCAGGAGGCTCTACGAAGCAAAAAGGGATTTTATGTTCGATAAGCTGAAAACTTCGCCTTTCAGGGCGCATCTGCCCAAGGGCAGCTATTTTATGATGGCCGATATTCCGTCTGCAAAATTTAGCGATGATATCGAAGCTGCCACCCGGCTTGTGAAGGTTTACGGGGTTGCTACTATCCCTCCATCTGTTTTTTATTCGGATTCACAGGAGGGCAAATCGATGCTTCGGCTGTGCTTTGCCAAGAAAGACGAAACCCTGGCAGCAGGCATGGAGAAACTTGTAAAGGCAGAATAGAAGGCAAATCCGGTAAATTAATATATGATATCGATTTCAATGATTCCTGCATTCATTGTGGCAGGCGGTAGGCTGTAATTCGAAAAATTATTTATGGTTGTATATCGCTCGGTAAACCTATCCCTGGCAATGCCTTTGGATTCGAGGAAGTTGACTACTATTGCGGTCCGTTTAGCGGAAATCTCCTTGATATGGCGCGAGTATTGAGCCTTTAAGACTATCGATGTAACAGATACGCTTACATTGGGATTGTTTGCCATATACTCAGCCAACTGGTTTAGCTTTGCGTCGATTCGTGGATCGATAGCCGTCGAGAAAGCATCCGGATAATCGAGGAGTAACGGCATAAGCTGGCTGCTTATTGAGCCGAAATTCTCCTCAGGTACAGAAGTATTTCTGCTTAAATCACTAAACAAAGCTTCGGGGTTGTAGCCGGTTCTGTTTTTATCAATATCTGCAATCAGGCGCTCGTCGGTGGGCAGGGTACCCGCTTTCAATAATTCAAAGTTGATATCCCCAATGTAATCACCTTCGGCGCTTGGTTTTATTTCAATTTCTCGTACATCAGGAAAAGATTTGCAATTCAGAATTTTTAACTGAGCTTTGTCGATATATGCCCGGTATTTGCCCACAGGCAGGCCGCTATAAAAGAAAGAACCATCGGAGAAAACATTTACAGATTTAGAATAATCAGACTTTATGTCCTCAATATGGATTTTAGCACCGCCAAGCCCTTTTTTTCCTGTAGCAGATTCCAAAGTAACCAATCCCTCGATAATCCCGCCTGTTTGAACTGGTATTTCGATGGATTTATATGTATATGGTTCGGCAACAAATGAAAACTCCAAATATTCTGGTATCATGGATGGGTCGGGAATGGTTTCTTCTTTAACTTTTACATTATATGTTTCACCAGGCATCAGGTTGCTGAGCACCTTATAACCTCCGGCATTGATTTTGTTTGTCAGGCCTGTAGTTAAATAAAAGTCGATATCGGGTATCAGTTCATCGCTTTCATCAAATTTTTTGTTGTAATTCAAATCCCGGTAGAACTTAATAGAAGCAGAGCTTTTACCGTACATACCCGAGGATCCAAGCGAATTCAGGAAATTGAACCTGAGGTTATACGAATCGAATTCCACAGAGCCGTTCATGGTGCCGGAATAAGACATTGCCCCCTGATTGTTCCTGTCGATATTTGTAGTAGTTCTGAACTGTGGTAAATTGAAATTAAGGCTTAGTCTTAAATTAGTAGATCTTGATGGTGGATAGTAGTCAATATTTAGGTTAAATAAAATAGATTTGAAAAGGTCTTGCTGAATGCTACCTGATACTGAATTGACATTTAATGCTTTTGGATTTATATCAGCAGTAGCATTAATCCTAATACCATTAAGAAACGAAATAAATGATGGCATCCTATTGATAAAATAAGATGAACTAATGCTAAAAGAGTTATGTACTTCACCTACTTTGAAAGAAATATCGTTAAATGACATCCCGTATCTCATCATAAAGCTAATTCCGAGTAAATTAAAGTTGGCCATTGAATTAATGCTGTTGCTATTATAATTTTCAAATATATTTCTCGAACCCATTATTGAGAAACTAACTGGCAAACCCAAAACATTGTTGTAAGTGGTGTATAATTGTAATAAACCTAATTTATTGGAGTTATACTTTGTGAAACTCTTATCGTAATTAGTATAAATGATATCATAATTACCTATAGTATTGGTATTAATTCTAAATGATGCTTCATATATACCCTGATTATTTGCAGTTAGATTAAGTAGGAAATTTCTAAATAAATTAATAGCAGACTGGCTGACAACTAAATAGTCCCCTGACGATTCGGCTTTTGTGCCCGAAACCGTGGTCGTCAGCCAATCTGTGAGCCCGACGGAAACAAATCCGTCTATCAAATTTTTATCAGAATACTCATCATATCCGCCAGAGAGAGTATATATAATATCCCCCGGCATTAACAGTTCCGATGGGATATTTAATACTTTATCTGTCGAAACATATTCACCTCTAAGTCCATAATATTTTACCGATATGTTAGTTACTCCGTAAGATACAGGAATCTCGAACCTGTAATACCCATTAAGGTCGGATTTTTGAACATCATATAGCTGATTATCAATATATAGTTCAATATTCCAGCTGGGCTCGGTGTAATCTTCAATAATATAATTCAAAAAAACATTGGGTATCTTAGTACTTTCATTTGTAATCTGTGCCCCAAGAATTTTAACTAAGGGCTTTCTATAACCTTTGCTATTATTGCCTCTTTGAGAAAACTGATAAACGTTTCCCAAACTAATATTTTGAATAATATCATGGCTAAACTGATAAACCCACCTTAAATTTTCTTGAAGATTTAATTGGCCTTTCTGAGTTATACCGCTTGCCTGATATTGAAACTCGCCCCCAAGCACTTGCATACCAAGATTGGAATTAAATGAATAAGATTCTGACACTACAGACTTGGAAGCTCCTAAGCTATAATCGAGTGTACCACCATTAAGTACTCTAAATACTTTATCGGAGATTAATGGCCCTATATCTTCATCTTCCTGATTTCTTTCAAAATTCTCATTTCTGATAAATACCCTATTAGCCCTGACTACCGGCATTTGATAATTGCAAGTTAACCTTAGCATTAGTTTTCTGCTGTAAATTCTAATATTACAATTGAAGATTTTACAAAAAACATCCGATCTAATGTAAATCTGCAAATCCCCGGCGAACCAATGGCTATTATCAATTCCTCCCTCAGTGCCTGTGATATCCTTGTAAGCTTTAGCAGTGAAATCAATAACGAATGAACTGTCTGCATTATTCACATAGCCTTTTAGAGAATGATTGTCATCTATAACATAATAAATATTCAGGAAAGTAAGTATATCCTCTAATGGAATATAAACACTGTCATTTTCAAAAAAAACAGAATAATCACTTTCAAAGTCCTTGTAAGTAAATGAATAAATTGCTTCTTCTTTGTTATCTTCTGCAATACACAAAGAAAACACAAAAAGCATTGCTGCTAAAGCGGCAATGCACCTGCCCCCAATTAATGACATTACAATTTGTCTGTTAAATCAATTGTAAATGTGGCTTTCACAGGTTCAATAGGAGTCTTGAAGCCGTCGGGCACATCTTTATGTTCATTCGACATAGTAATTTCTACCTGATATCTACCCTTTGTAAACTTATTTCTCGGTATTGTGAATGCTTTTTTAGTGGAATGATAGACTGGAGTCATTTCTTTTCTTGATAATATTTTACTTCCATCCTTATTGAATACCTGTATTTCAGATGTACCAAGGAAAGGTGAATTCCCGCTATGTTTAATATCAACTATGATATCGACATTGTTGGAATCACAAATAATATTCGATTGAGAAAGTTCCAGTGAACAATTTCTGTTTCCTTTCTGGAATATTACGGCAGCAATTAATGTAAATTGAATGTCTATTTTCGGTTTTATGGAATCGGAATATGTAGTGTCTATTTCCTCTGGTGGCATTTTCGAGGTTATAAACACACGGCAATAGTAAGTACCTTCTTTGGCTTCAGCAATATTCCCTACCATGAATCTGATAATCTGCTCTTCGGAAGGCTTGAGAATTAGTTTCTTTGGATATGCCTTTACATACGGTACAGCTGAATGCAATAATTCTGTTATTGAATCATTTGTTACCATTATGCTTCTACCAAGGGAATCATACCCTGAATATCCGAATTTCAATTCGATGTTTATTTCTTTGCTTTCTGTACTATTGTTCATTACTTTTATATTTCCCGACCTGTTTTTTGTATCGAGGAACACTGCGTAGGGATAAATTCCAATTTGGGCAAACAGGTTCTGGAAATAAAAGAATGTAAATAGAATGAATATTATATACTTTTTCATTTTGGGCTCAATACAAAATTCTACAAAATCTAATCTATATATTCTACTGTAATCGATGGATTTAATGTATATTTTCCAGTAAATGTAATCATGCTTGTTTTAATTGTTGTTAATTTCATTGTTACAAAGTATTTATTATTTACTGGAGTATAAATATTACCGCTAATAAATTGATACTCGAAACCGGTTTGGGGACCTGAGCGAAGTTCCGATTCAATTATTAATCCTGAGTCTTCTATACTTTCACTAAGCGTAATTCTTATATTCTTTTTCAGACAACATTCTATTTGGAAAACTATAACTTGGTCTTCAGCAAGGCTGTAAACGGATTCTCCTTTTATTATAGATGGCAAGTCGATATTATTAATAATACTAATTGATAGTGTTTCATTTTTGTCCAGGCATGGTATGTTATCATCACTCATGGTTTGTGCCATAGATAACTGAAAAATAATAAGAAAAATGATTAAGGAACTAATACAATATAATATACAATGAAAAAATGAGGTAAATCCGTTTGTATTAATACAAACGGATTTATCAATTGTTCTTATTGACTTAAATAGCATAAGCTCTCTTTAAATAATTAGAGAGTTGAATAATAACCTGTGCAAGTAGCAACGAATAGAGCCTGACCTAGTGTTGCATTACTAGCTGCTGAAACAGAAGTAATATGTAATACAGCATAACCTGTATACTGTGGACCATACCATCTGAATGTTTGGTTTATCGGATTATTTGGAAAACCCGAGTTCCAGTTCGGAGGTGTGTCATACCAGTGCCAGTAACCGGTTACCGTTACACCATTTACAGGATTAGGCATGGAAAAAGTCATCAATGCTTCGTATGGTTCACCATTATCATCCATAAAACCGGTTCCAGGTGTACCAGTTCCGCCTTCACGAGTGAATTTAAACATGTTAACAGGGATGTTAATGCCAGTCCAGTTTTGGCCTTTAATAATATTGCCAAGATGACCATTGATTTCATTATCAGGTAATCCATTAACACCGTCATAATCAACGATGCTCAAGGGTTCAATTGCCCTTGTTGTGATTGTAACATCTCCACTTGGTTGAACCGGATTTGGTGTGGGTGGATTTGTTTGTGAGAATACTGTACCGGTGCACAGTAGAAATGCAAATAATACTATGAAATTTTTCATTATTAATCTCCATTATTAGTTAATTTTTTATTACATCTGTTTTATTTTAAGTTAGATAGAGCCATATATAGCATCTACTTTAATTGTAAAAGTATAGACTCCTCTGGCAGCACCGGCATCAGATATGATTTGCTTTACTTTATATGTTACGTCGTAGGTTCCTTCTGTTGTACCAGTTCCTAATTGAGCACCTGATACATTTTTCCATTCGCCGTCAAGGGTTACACCAGTTTGTGTTGGCGGTGCAATTGGGCCATAAGTAGTAATCGTAACAAATTTTTGTGGTTCTCCCTTAAGAGTGAATGTTATAGTTACGTCATCGATATCCCTGCTAACACCTTTAACGATGTCGGGAAGTGTTACATTTGGTGGTGTAATCCAAGATAGAGGCTGAATTACTGTTACATCGAATGTAGCATTTGCGGTTTGTGTGCCACCGGTGTAGTTATCAGCGAATGCAGCTGCTGATACCAGCAGTAAAGCTGCAAAGAATGCTAAGAATTTTTTCATGATAATCTCCAATTTTTATTAAAAAAACTATGAAATGCTTGGTATGCCTGCTTGTAACTGATCTTTCCAAATGCTCTCGCACTTTCCTTTCCCCGGTGAGGCGCTGCAGCCTGATGCCACAGGCGCTTCCCTGTTCTATCCCCTCTTGGCCGTGGGAGGGGGCTGTTCGGGCAAAACAGAGCGTGTGTATCCCCCCGTTATCAAGAGGGGACAGCAGAGCGCTTTGCTGCACTTGAACCGACAATTTAATCAGGCATCACTAATCGTGCAGGCAAATTCAGGATAATCAGAATCTCCCTGTGTTTAGTGAAACATACAATCTATATAATATCTTACGGTTGTTCGTCTCTACGGCGCGCGCCCAGTCCCCAGCGGAGCGTCTGCATTCGATTGCCGGTACATTGTCTGGGGAACCAATGCCCTTGGCATAAACAGATGGAAAAAT
>DAINRZ010000019.1:2070-15748 GCA_036741575.1 Kapaibacterium sp. (SeqCode) | reverse complement strand
TACTTTATATCTTATTACGATTATTACCAGCCCGAGGCATATATCCCCTCGACAGATACATATATTGAAAAAGACTTCGCCATAAACGACGAAATCGACAGGCTGAGGCTCAAGGCCACCAGTTCGCTGATAGAGGGCAGGCGCGATGTAATAGTGGTTGCATCGGTGTCGTGTATCTACAGCATCGGCAAGAAAGACGACTTTTTGGGGCACTTGTTCCCCGTTAAGGTTGGACAAAGAATTTCGAGGAAAGAGCTGATTTACAAGCTTGCCGACCTTTATTTCGAGCGTAACGACGTAGATTTCGGCAGGGGCAACTTCCGTGTCAGGGGCGATATAATAGATGTCCTGCCCGGTTTCGAAACCCGCGAAGCCCTAAGGATAGAGCTATTCGGCGATGAAATCGACAAATTGAAAATCATAGATGCAATTTCGGGCAAAGTACTCTCGAATATCGATTTCATGATGCTTTACCCTGCCAAGCTGTTTGTCACATCGGAATCGCAGCTTGCCATTGCCATGAACAACATAAAAGACGAATTATATTACAGGCTGAAAGAACTCAGAGAAAACAACAAACTGCTCGAAGCCCAACGATTGGAGCAAAGGACGCTATTCGACCTCGAAATGATGAAAGAAGTAGGCTATTGCTCGGGTATCGAGAATTATTCGATGCACCTGACAGGCAGGAACTTCGGCGACAGGCCGGACTGCCTTTTCGACTATTTCCCGGAAGATTACCTGCTTATTTTGGACGAAAGCCACGTAACGGTGCCTCAGCTCAGGGCAATGTACAACGGCGACAGGTCACGAAAAACTACACTCGTAGAGCATGGTTTCAGGCTGCCTTCGGCACTCGAGAACAGGCCAATGAAATTCGAGGAATTTGAATCGCTGATAAATCAGATTATCTTTATGAGCGCTACTCCCGGCCCCTACGAAATGGAAAAATGCGAGGGCGTATTCGTCGAGCAGGTTATCAGGCCAACAGGCCTGCTCGACCCCGAAATCAGCGTACGGCCGGTAAAGAACCAGATAGACGACCTGCTGCACGAAATCAGGCAGAGGGTTGCCAAAAGCGAAAGGGTGCTGGTAACCACACTGACAAAGCGGATGGCAGAAGACCTGACTGATTACCTGCACAACCTGCAAATAAAAGTGGCATACATACACTCCGATGTCGATTCGCTGGAACGCGTTGAAATCATACGCAGCCTCAGGCTTGGCACTTTCGATGTCCTCGTTGGTGTCAACCTGCTTCGCGAGGGGCTCGACCTGCCCGAAGTATCGCTTGTGGCGGTACTCGACGCCGACAAAGAAGGCTTCCTACGCAGCGAACGCTCGCTGCTACAGATTGCCGGCAGGACAGCCAGGAACGTCGAAGGCCTGGTAATACTATATGGAGATAGGATAACAAAGTCGATGCAGCACCTGATAGACGAAACTAACCGCAGGCGAACGCTCCAGATAGAATACAACAGGGAACACAATATTAACCCTGCAACTGTTTACAAATCGCTCGAAGAAATACTCAATTCCACATCCATTGCCGACATACAGGAACAGCGAACAACCCGCATAAAGGAAGCCGAAACCAGGAAGCTGGCCAAAGCCGCCGAGCCAATGATAAAATACCTGACAGGCGAGCAGCGCGAAGGACTGCTGGAGCAGCTCTTCCAGGATATGAAACGCGCCGCCCGCGACCTGGACTTCGAACGAGCCGCCATGCTGCGCGACGAAATCAAGAAAATTGAAGCCGCAAATGCCGTGAAAAAAGGGGGATGAGAATAAGTTTGCTATTGAAACAAATCTGTAAGAGACCATAGCAATGGACATGGTCACTCTTTGATAATACTTAATTTAGTTTTTTCTAAAAGAAAATGAAATAATCAAAGAAAGCAAAATTCTAGTAAGCAGCAAAAAACGCAATTCAGTATTGCAGGTATTCAAATTTCCAGCTGATTTTAGATAGCCAATCTTTAAATCGCTTCATCAACACTCCAGACTGTTAAAAATCTCAGGTTTTTAGTATATTTTAAACTATTGATAATTAAGAAGTTTTTTTGTTGGTTTTTGATATGGGATTTTATTAAATTAATGCTGTTTATGGCGCTCGAATTTTCAAGAATATTTAGATGTGATAATATATTTTTTGGAATTAGTAAATATGGTGAAATCAAAGAAAATGAGTATGGCATGAACATTCCAAGGTATGACTGCAAATTCGAAGAAGAAGAGTCTGTCGATATTGAAGGTGTTTCGAAAGACATAGAAGCACTAGAAGCAGATCTGGCTTATGGCAGTAAGGAAATGGTCGGGTAATTGAGGAGCAAGAATTATGAGTCTTATGATTGATATATTTACACTTAGACCATTTTGTCCAAATAGACAAAATGGTATTAGTTGAGAAAAAATTTAGATAAGGCTTTTTGAATATTTTATATAGTTTAATTAATTGGATTCTATTAACTTAAACCATTTTGCCCGGCTGGGCGAATTGGTCGCTATGAATGGAGATTAAAATGGAATCAAAAAATATTGAACAATTTCAGACTTCGATATTTGAACAATATAAAAAGTTCAGTGAATATGGTTATGAATACTGGTCTGGCAGGGATTTTTATAAAATTCTTCAATATACAGAATGGGGTAAATTTATAAATGTTTTTGACAAAGCAAAAGAAGCATGTAAAAATTCCGGGCAGGAAATTGAAGAGCATTTTCAAAAAGCAGAGTACATTGTAGAAATAGGCTCTGGCGCTAAGCGTAATATTGGCGACTATCATCTTTCGCGTTATGCCTGCTACCTGATTGTTCAAAATGCTGACCCGTCTAAAAAAATTGTGGCTCTTGGTCAAACATATTTTGCTGTTCAAACAAGGAAGCAGGAAATACTGGAGTCAAAGGAATTCAAAGATCTAAAATCTGAGAATGAAAAGAGATTGTTTCTTAGAGAGGAAATGAAAAAACATAACATTCAACTTGCCTCGGCTGCTAAAGATGCCGGAGTAGTAACAGGTATGGATTATGCAATATTTCAGGATCATGGATATAAGGGGCTATATGGTGGGTTAGGAGCTAAGGATATTCACAAGAAAAAGGACTTAAAAAAGAGTCAGCAAATACTCGACCATATGGGAAGTACCGAACTTGCTGCTAATTTATTCAGAGCCACTCAAACTGAAGAAAAACTAAAGCGTGAAAACATCAAAGGAACAACTCATGCAAACAAGACTCATAAAGAAGTGGGAGAAAAAGTAAGGCAAACAATAAAGGAACTTGGTGGTACTATGCCCGAGGATTTACCGTCTGCTGAAAGCATAAAGAAAGTGGAAGGGCAGCAGAAAAAAAAATTGAAAGAAAAAGGGAATGGTAAATGAATAGCGATAACAATAAGCAGCGCGAAGACAGCAGAAAATGTATTTATGCAAGGACAGGTTACTGGTGTAGTAAGGATTAACTCAAAATGGGAAATTAACATAATGATATATATTATAATTAGCAAATTATCAGTATTAAGGAGTTAGATGTTTAGGAATGTAGGTACAATTATAATAATCCTTGCTTGCCAATTCAATTTTTTGCTTTTTGGATTAGAGATGAATCAATTAAATCATTTAAACTCAGATTCGGAAGATAAGGCTGATACTATTGTATTTCTGAATTACGCCATATCAGGTGATTGCCTGAAAAATTGGAAGCTCGAAAGGCAAGATAATCTTAACAATGGTGTCAGTGTGTTTTTCTATCTTAAGAAATCTAAAATAGTTCCTGAAAAAGCATACATGCGGATTGACTGTATCGAAAAAGATACTTTGAGTCTAACGAATCCGATAAAGCAAATTGATAGCATTTGGAGCCAATATTATGATTTGGATGCAATTCCTCCTTTAGATACTACTACTGTAAAAAATGGGGATAATAAAATTGCAACTATTACATTTTATAGAGGTAATGATTGTGATTATTATAAGGTATTTGCTTATTTCGAAGAGAAGAATTTTTGGGTTATTCTCTATTTAAATGTTCCTGCGAAGAGTGATCTGATAAAGTATTATCCAGATTTCAAAGAATTAATTAATTCTTATCATATTGTTTCTGATTCTGCTTTTATTTACAAAAGGTACCTTAAGAGTTGGATTAAAAGCCAACCGTGGTCTTATGAGTTCCTGGAAGAAGCTTATAAGAAAGACTCGGAGTCGGATTTGAAGCAGTTTTTGGACTATTATTCCTCAAAAGGCCGTTTAAGGAATCAGGAGTATGATCAAAAACCATTTTTTGAAAAATCTGCTTATGATATTTATAAATTGTTTTATACACCCAATGATTTATCCAGGTTCGGCAGAGGCGAATTTGGGGATTCAATTTATAAGGATGTAAAATACTTTATTGTACAGAATGAAATTGAAGTACAGTTTTCTAATAAAGAGCATTTAATTGATACAATAACAGGTAAACGACTTTATTCAATAATAGATTGGATAGATTATAACATACCATCAATTTTGTCAATATTTTCTATAAAGTCATTTTATCCCGATGTTGAATCCGAAAATTGTAAAATCATATATTATTCAGAAGATTTTAAAGAACTAATTGAGAAATTTTTAGATAAAGATTTCACTATTCCAAGTGTATATGGATTAATGAGTTCCTCAAAAACTCATTTTATTAGTGAACAGAGAAAGGAGTTTTTAAATAAATATATTAAAATATTTGGAAGGGCCTGGGAAAAGGGTTGGCATGTAGAAACACATCCTATAGTAAATTTTATAGTATTCAATAAAAACCAGACAGAAGCTGTCATTTATTTCAGGTTGATTTACGGCGGTGGTGAAGCCACATTTAAGTATATCGATAACAAATGGGTAATGCTCTGGTCCAGTCTGTCATGGGTTGAATAAACCAAAAAAAGCGCCCCAAACTGGAGCGCCTTTCAAAAAGTATCAGTGAAACGTCCCGCCGGGACGCCTCTGCAAAATTTAAACTGTTACTGCCTCGTCCAAAAAGGCTTCGGTAACGTCAGGATAAGCATCAGTCTTTCTTTCCTGTTCCGCTTCTCTCTCGATAGCTTCCCTGTGCCCGAATATATTTCCTATTTCGCTGATTACCTTCATGGTCTGGTATTTCCTCAGGCCGGTGCCTGCAGGTATCAACTGGCCGAGAATAATATTCTCCTTAAGGCCGATGAGGTTGTCCAACTTGGCGGCAACAGCTGCATCCGAAAGAACCCTTGTTGTCTCCTGGAACGATGCTGCCGAAAGCCAGCTCTCCGTAGTGAGCGAAGCCTGGGTAATGCCGAGAAGCAATGGGTCGGCAATAGCAGGCTCTGCCGGCCTGAACTGTGCCTGTGCTTTGCTCTTGCGTTTCATTTCCGAATTGACCTCCCTTACTTTCCTGCGGGCAACGAGTTGCCCTTCTTTCAGTTTGGTATCGCCTGGGTCGGTAATAACAACATGAGTCTTCAGCCTGTCGTTTTCGTCGAGCAGTTTAATCCTGTCGATATTGTCGTTTTCCAGGAAGACAGAATCGCCTGTGTCGATGATCCTTGCTTTCTGGAGCATCTGGCGTACGATAACCTCGATATGCTTGTCGTTGATTTTAACGCCCTGCATACGGTAAACTTCCTGAATTTCGTTTACTAAGTATTCCTGCACTGCGTGCGGGCCTTTGATTCGAAGAATGTCGTGAGGATTGATGGAGCCTTCGGTCAGCCTGTCGCCTGCACGTACAAAGTCGCCGTCCTGCACCAGGATATACTTGCCGATTGGCACGCTGTATTCAATCTTTGTCTTTTCATCGAGAGAGGTAATCGATAGAATCCTCTGGCCTCTTTTAGGCTTTTCGAATGTAATATAACCGTCGATATCCGAAACGATTGCAGGATTTTGAGGTGCGCGGGCTTCGAATAGCTCGGTAACCCTCGGCAAGCCGCCGGTGATGTCGCGCATACGCCCAAGGTCCCTCGGAATCTTAACGAGTGCGGTACCAACGCCGACTACATCGTTGTCGTCCACCCTAAGCTGTGCCTTGGTAGGAATATTATAGGATTTAAGAACATTGCCCTTGTCGTCGAGCACTTCGATTATTGGCGACTTGGTTCTGTCGCGTGAATCGACAACAACTTTGGTAATATGGCCTGTCTGTTCGTCGTTAATTTCACGGTATGTAATATTCTGGATAAGGTCTTTGTATTTAACCCTGCCGCTGAATTCTGTAATAATAGTAGAGTTGTAGGGGTCCCATTCGTAAATCATCTGGCCTTTCCTGATGAACTCTTTCTCTTTGACTTTCAGCACAGCGCCGTAGGTAGCGTCGTATTTGGTAAGCACCCTGTTGCTGTCCGTATCGAGAATATTAATAGAACCGCTTCGGCTGGTAACGATTACAACTTCGCCCTCGTCGCCTTCGTAGCTGATTGTCCTGATGTTCTCGAACTGTATGATACCGTCGAACTTGGCAATGACGGATGATTGCGAGGTGACCAGCAAAGCTGTTCCGCCGGTATGGAAAGTACGCAGTGTCAGCTGTGTACCAGGCTCGCCGATGGACTGCGAGGCAATAGTGCCTACAGCCTCTCCCCTGTCGGTAATCTTGCCGGTGGCAAGGTTTCTGCCGTAACACCTTGCGCATACTCCGTGGCGCGATTCGCAGGTCAGTACCGAGCGTATCATCACTGCTTCAATGGAAGAAGCTTCTATATTCCTCGCCACTTCTTCGTCGATAATCTCGCCGGCTTTTACAATAAGTGTATCAGAAATCGGATCGACGACATCGAGAAGAGCAGACCTGCCCAAAATTCGCTCGAACAAAGGCTCTTTTATTTCCTCACCGTCTTTGAGCGCCGTCATTTCCACACCGCGGATAGTGCCGCAGTCGTCCTGCGAAACAATAACATCCTGAGCTACGTCGTGCAGCCTTCTGGTCAGGTAACCGGCGTCGGCAGTTTTAAGAGCCGTATCGGCAAGGCCTTTTCGGGCGCCGTGCGTCGAAATAAAGTATTCGAGAATCGAGAGGCCTTCTTTGAAGTTGGCGATAATCGGGTTTTCGATAAGTTCGCCTGCCGAGCCCGAAAGAGATTTCTTAGGCTTCGCCATAAGGCCGCGCATTCCGGCCAGCTGCCTGATCTGCTCTTTGGAGCCCCTTGCCTGAGAGTCGAGCATCATCCAGAAAGGATTGAAGCCCTGGTTGGTATTGGCAAGCTCTGAATATAGTTTA
The DNA here is from genome assembly GCA_036741575.1 of Kapaibacterium sp. (SeqCode). Classification (GTDB taxonomy): domain Bacteria; phylum Bacteroidota; class Ignavibacteria; order Kapaibacteriales; family UBA2268; genus DAINRZ01. Next base: position 8,530 of record DAINRZ010000019.1, on the reverse strand, counting down.
TCGGCCACCCTGTTCGATGCATTCGACCAAACGTCGATAATTTTGTTGTAACGCTCGCCGTGGCTGATAATACCATTGAGGTAAGCAAATTCGATTTCGTCGATTTTCTTTTGTGCCGAATTAATAATTTCTTTCTTTTCTTCGGGCACAAGCACGTCCTGAATAGAAACCGAAAGGCCGCCGCGTGTAGCGTAAACAAAGCCCATTTCTTTCAGTTTATCCAGGAACTCTACTGTTTTTGCCAATCCTGCCTTGCGGAAACATATACCGATAATCTGGCGAAGCCTTTTCTTTGTAAGCACTTCGTTGAGGTAACCGATTTCGGTGGGAACAATCTGGTTGAACATAATCCTGCCGACACTGGTTTCAATTATCTTGGAGCCAAGCCTGACTTTAACTTTAGCATGAATATCGATAATACCATGATTTAAAGCAATGATAACCTCGTCTTTGCTCGAAAATACTTTATCTTCGCCTTTGACCCCTCTTTTTATTTTTGTAAGGTAGTAAACTCCAAGAACCATGTCCTGCGAAGGCACGGCAATTGGGTCTCCGTTCTGTGTATGCATAATATTGTGGGGAGCCAGGATAAGCAGCAATGCTTCAAGCTGGGCTTCGTAGCTGATAGGCACGTGGACGGCCATCTGGTCGCCGTCGAAGTCGGCGTTGAACGCAGCGCACACCAGCGGGTGCAATTGGATAGCCTTGCCCTCGATTAGCCTTGGCTGGAACGCCTGGATACCCAGCCTGTGCAGCGTAGGTGCACGGTTGAGCATTACCGGGTGCCCGTCGATAACTTTTTCCAGGATATCCCAAACTTCGTTTGTTTTGCGTTCAACCATTTTTTTGGCGCTTTTCACGGTTTTAACATGACCGCGTTCGATTAATTTCCTTATAATAAAAGGCTTGAACAGTTCAACCGCCATGTCCTTCGGAAGGCCGCATTCGTGGATTTTAAGCTCGGGGCCGACAACGATAACCGAACGGCCGGAATAATCAACGCGTTTACCAAGCAAGTTCTGCCTGAACCTGCCGGTTTTGCCTTTCAATGTATCGGCAAGTGATTTCAGCGCCCTCTGCGAATCGCTCCTTACACTCCGCCTGCTGTTATCGAACAATGCATCGACTGCTTCCTGAAGCATCCTCTTTTCGTTGCGAAGTATGACCTCGGGGGCTTTGATATCGATAAGCCTTTTCAACCTGTTGTTCCTGATGATTACCCTTCTGTAAAGGTCGTTAAGGTCCGAAGTAGCAAACCTGCCGCCCTCGAGAGGCACCAGGGGCCTCAGGTCCGGCGGAGTAACCGGTATAACGTCGAGCACCATCCATTCAGGTTTACTTTCAACAAATTTATCTTCATCAGATTTAAAATAATCCAGAATTCTAAGCCGTTTCAAAAGGTCAGTCTTTTTCTGGACTGATGTTTCTTCCCTAAGCCCCTTTTTCAATGCAAAATATTCACTGTCGGGTTCCACTCTCTTAAGCAATTCCTTGATTGCTTCGCCGCCGATATGAGCAATAAATTTGTTCGGGTCGTCATCGTCGAGGAACTGCTCGTCGTCGGGAATATTCATCAGGACATCGAGGTACTGCTCCTCGGTCAGGAGGTCCTTGGCCTGCAATCCCGTCCTGCCTGGCTGCACGACAACATAGGATTCATAATATACTATTCTTTCTATATCCTTTGTTGGCATACCCAGAATATGGGCAATTTTACTGGGCAGAGTCCTGAGGAACCAAATATGAACAACCGGCACAGCCAGCATAATATGCCCCATGCGTTCGCGCCGGACAGATTTCTGTGTCACTTCGACACCGCATCTGTCGCAGACGATGCCTTTGTACCGTATTCTTTTATATTTGCCGCAAGCGCATTCCCAATCGCGGATAGGGCCGAAAATCTTTTCGCAGAAAAGTCCGTCCTTTTCGGGCCTGAACGACCTGTAGTTTATTGTTTCCGGTTTGGTAACCTCGCCGTGCGACCTATTGAGAATGTCGTCGGGCGAAGCAATCCTTATCGAGATTCTCGAGAAACCGGATTTGGGGATTGCAATTGATTGCATGGACTACTCCTATTTATTTTATAATTTATTTCGAATTTATTCAAAATGCACGTCGAGGCAAAGGCCCTGCAATTCCCTGACCAATACGTTGAACGATTCGGGAATATTGGGATTGGGCATGTTTTCGCCTTTCACAATAGCCTCGTACATCTTTGCCCTGCCCTGGACGTCGTCGGACTTCATAGTCAGCATCTCCTGCAGCGTATGGGCGGCGCCGTAAGCTTCGAGCGCCCATACTTCCATTTCGCCGAGCCGCTGGCCGCCGAATTGAGCCTTGCCGCCAAGTGGCTGCTGGGTAATCAGCGAATAAGGCCCTATAGAGCGGGCATGTATTTTATCTTCGACAAGGTGCGAAAGTTTGAGCATATAAATAACGCCCACAGTAACTTTCTCTGTGAACAAATCGCCGGTCCTTCCGTCAATAAGTTTAGCTTTACCGTCGCGCGGCAAGCCTGCTTTTTCCAGGAAATCGCCTACCTGCTCCCACGATGCGCCGTCGAATATCGGTGTGGCAAAATGCCTGCCCAATTTTAGGCCTGACCATCCGAGTGCTGTTTCGTAAAGCTGCCCCAGGTTCATACGCGAAGGTACGCCCAAAGGATTGAGGACTATTTCCACCGGAGTGCCGTCGGGCATAAATGGCATGTCTTCGACAGGTACGATTTTGGAAACAATACCCTTGTTGCCGTGCCTGCCTGCCATTTTATCGCCCACCTGTAGCTTGCGTTTTTTGGCCACATAGACTTTGGACATCTGAAGTATGCCGGGCTGCAATTCATCGCCGGCTGCAATTTTGTTGCGCTCGGCCTTGTAATCGCTGATGACATCGTTCCTTTTGTAAAGGTAATTCCTCATCATTTCCCTGAATATCAGCATTGTGTCGTCATCGTCAACAATTTCGCGCTCTGTATCGAGAAGCTCGGGTTTTAAGTCGCCGTCCTGGTATTTTTGCCATACAACATCCTCGGTCACTTTTATGCCGCTCCTGAATACGGAAGCTCCATTGGAAAGGTACATGCCAAGCAATACCTTGCCTGCAAATATCTTGCCTATCCTTTTAACTGCATCGTCGTCGAGTTCCTGGATAATTTCGGTTTCTCGCTTAATCAGCATATCCTGTCGTTTCTTTTCTTCCACGCGGGCTTCTTTATCTCCGGTAGTAATCCTGCGTGTAAATAGTTTGGTATTGATAACAACACCTTTTAGCCCCGGAGGCGCCTTGAGCGAAACGTCCTTCACATCGCCTGCTTTATCCCCGAAAATGGCTCTTAGCAGTTTCTCTTCGGGTGTCGGGTCGGTTTCGCCTTTAGGAGTAATTTTGCCGATAAGGATATCGCCTTCGCTAACTTTGGCGCCTATCCTGACGATACCGTTTTCGTCGAGGTCTTTGGTAGCTTCTTCGCTTACGTTGGGGATTTCGCGGGTGAATTCTTCCTCGCCGCGTTTTGTATCCCTTACCTGCAAAGTATATTCTTCAATATGAATCGATGTAAACACATCGAAAGCAACTAATTTTTCGGAAATAATAATAGCATCTTCAAAGTTGTAGCCTCTCCAGGGCATGAATGCCACCAGAATATTCTGCCCAAGCGCAAGTTCGCCCATTTCTGTCGATGCGCCGTCGGCCAGGGGCATGCCTTTGCAAATCTTTTGGCCGGCTTTCACAATAGGCCTTTGGTTGATGCATGTGTCCTGGTTTGTCCTGAAGAATTTCAGCATATTGTATGTAACATTCTGCTGGTGCCTGTATGAAGTCAGCTGCTCCCTCTCGTTCCTTGTATCGTAGTATTTCACTTTGATATATTCAGAGCATACATATTCCACTTCGCCGTCAGCTTCGGCCAGCAGCAGAGTGCGCGAGTCTTTGGCCACCCTGGCTTCCATACCTGTGCCCACTACAGGCGCTTTGGGCCTTAGCAGCGGTACAGCCTGCCTCTGCATGTTCGAGCCCATCAGGGCACGGTTGGCGTCGTCGTGTTCGAGGAACGGAATAAGCGACGATGCAGCGCTGGTTATCTGGTCGGTCGAAACGTCCATATAATCGATTTCATCGGGAGTGGTGATTACATAGTCGCCCGATTTCCTTGCCTGTATTTTATCACCCTGAATTCTTCCGTTGCTATCGACCTTTGTGGATGAAGGGGCAACTATAAGGCCGTCTTCTTTTTCGGCAGTAAGGAATATAATCTCATCTGTTACCCTGCCGTTTATCACTCTGCGGTATGGTGTTTCGATAAATCCAAGATCGTTAATCCTGGCATGGATTGCCATCGATGAAATCAAGCCGATGTTAGGGCCTTCGGGAGTTTCAATCGGGCAAAGCCTGCCGTAATGTGTATAGTGGACGTCGCGCACCTCGAAGCCTGCTCTTTCGCGGGTTAAACCGCCGGGGCCCAGGGCCGATGTCCTGCGTTTATGCGTCAGTTCGGCCAGCGGGTTAGTTTGGTCCATAAACTGCGATAGCTGGTTGGTACCAAAGAACTGGTTAACCACCGACGTAATTGTCCTGGCATTAACAAGGTCCTGCGGTGTCAGGTTTTCGCCGTCGTGGATACCGAGCCTTTCGCGGATGGTGCGTGCCATTCTTGCCAGGCCGACGTTAAATTGAGCAGTAAGCTGCTCGCCGACGGTCCTGACTCGCCTGTTGCCTAAGTGGTCGATATCGTCGCCTGCCTGTTTCGTATCATGCAGGTAAATCAGATGTTTAATAATAGCAACTATATCCTCGACAGTCAATGTAGTATGTTCGGGATCGATTGTAAGCCCAAGTTTCTGGTTAATCCTAAAACGGCCTACGACGCCAAGGTCGTATCTTTTGGGATTGAAGAACAGCTTTTCGAGAAGCGCTTCTGCTGTTTCGATATCGGGCGCTTCGCTGGAGCGAAGCTGGCGGTAAATAGCCTCGAGAGCATCCTCGCGGGTGCGGGCAGTGTCCTTCGATAGAGTCTTGGCAATAATCGGCTCGTCGGTAGGATCGGAATACTTAAATACTTTGAACGGGAATACTTCCGTTTCCATAATCTTAGCAATAAGCTCTGCATCGATAATCAGGTCGCGGTTGCCGATAATTTCGCCTGTCATCTGATCGATGATATCCGAAGCTATTCTTTTGCCGATAAACGATTCGTCGAGGTCCTTGGGTTCGATGAATTCAGCAAGCTCGAACAGATTGAGCAATTCTTCGTCGGACGAATAACCGAGCGCCCTAAGCAAAGCCGTAACGGGGAATTTCTTCTTTCTGTCGATATAAGCAAACATTACGTCGTGTATATCAGTAGTAAATTCAACCCACGAGCCCCGGAAAGGAATAATCCTTGCCGTATAAATCCTTGTGCCGTTCGGGTGCATGGTATCGTCGAAGAAAACGCCGGGCGAACGGTGGAGCTGCGAAACGATAACCCTTTCGGCCCCGTTAATGATAAAAGTGCCCCTGGGGCTCATAACGGGAATATTGCCCAGGTACACTTCCTGCTCGACAGATTCAATATAGTCTTCGGAATTCTTTTCGGCCTTGCTTGAAAGCCTTAATTTAGCCTTTAGGGGCTTTGCATAGGTAAGTTCCCTTTCCCTGCATTCGTCTTCGTTGTACTTAGCTTTTTCGACCGAGTACTCAATAAACTCGAGCTGGAAAATCGAGGAAGCATCCTCTATAGGGAAATTATTATTGAACGCGAGCTGCAAACCTTTGCTTTTTCTGAACTTAGGCGGTGTCCCCTCCTGCAGGAAGTCATCGTAAGCCTGAAGCTGTACGTTGAGCAAGTCGGGATAGATATCGATTTTGGGCGAATGCGAAAAATCGACTCTCTCCCGAAGCCTTATCAGGTCGGGATCGCTTTTCAGTATTCTTGGTTCCGTTCGGTTGATGTTTTCCACTGAAAACCTCCGTTTTTCAATTAAATTTATGATAAAATTCGGATATTCTGACAAACCCTGAAATTCTCAGGGGCAGTCGGAACATCCGTAAAAATGAGCTTGCCGGCGATAATGAACCTGCGGGCCCGCCAAAAGGAATCTGCTTTTATTTTGCTGCTTTTAGTCAAACAGTAGTATTTAATCATAATATCAATACGGAAAAGCAGCAAATGCCGCTTTCCCGTTATTATTGCTTTTAAATAAAAGTTATTTAAGAGTAACTTTCGCGCCCTGTTCTTCGAGCTTTTTCTTGATATCTTCGGCTTCTTCTTTCTGAGCGCCTTCTTTTACGATACTGGGTGCGCCTTCGACGAGGTCTTTGGCTTCTTTTAGGCCAAGTCCCGTCAGTTCGCGAACAACTTTGATAACATTAAGTTTCTTTGGCCCCATGTCAGTCAGTTCTACGTCGAATTCTGTCTGTTCTTCGGCTGCTTCGGCCGGAGCTGCTGCGCCTGCTGCCGGCATAGCGCCTGCCATCATAACGG
>DAINRZ010000019.1:0-2060 GCA_036741575.1 Kapaibacterium sp. (SeqCode) | reverse complement strand
GGGTGCTGCTGCCGTTACACCGAACTTATCTTCGAGTTCTTTTTTAAGTTCGGCTGCTTCCATAAGAGTAAGCTTGGAAATCTTCTCTACTAATTCTTCAACTATTGCGGACATTTTATAACTCCTTGAGAAATTGTTTACTAAAAAAATTATGCCGGATTGTTTTTCTTTGCCACTTCATCAATCAGGTAAACTACATCGCGCATAACGGCATTAATAGAGCCGACGATGCCCGAAATCGGTGCATGAAGGCTGCCGACTATCGAAGCAAGCATATCCTGTTTGGTAGGCAACGAAGCAATTGCGTTAAGCTTGGAACTGTCGTAATACAACCCTTCCAAAACGGCAGCCTTGAATACCGGCTTTTCAAACTTTTCGAACTGCTCTTTGATGACTTTTGCAGGCTCTATCGGGTCGTCTATGCCGAAAGCAACGGCTGTTTCGCCTTTGAGAACCTTGCCGGGAACAACAGAAATATTCAATTCGTCCAGCGCCTTTTTTATCAGGGTGTTTTTTGCCACCCTGTATCCGATGCCGGATTTTTTCATTTCGCGCCTGATACGGATTGCATCCGAGACGGTCATTCCCTTGAAGTCAACGAAGTAATATCCGCTCGATTGCCTGAACCTTTCAACCAGGTCTGCCAAAATTACTTTTTTGTCTTCTTTTGTAATCATAATACTTTACCATCTATATTTTCTTTTCGCGTGGCTGCCAGGCCGCTTTTAAATGCGTCAGGAGAAGCGCTGCCTCCGCGAACAGAGTGCGTAATCATTATTATTTATCTTTAAAAGTCTGGTCGTTGACGGCAACGCCGGGGCCCATAGTCGAGCTGAAATACACGCTGTGTATATATTTTCCTTTTGCAGTCGAAGGCTTTGCCCTAAGGATGCTCGAATAAAAAGCATTCAGGTTGTCGGCTAATTTGTTTTCATCGAACGAGCACTTTCCTACTGCTGCATGGATATTGCCTGTTTTATCTACCCTGTATTCGATCTTTCCTGCCTTGACTTCCGAAACTGCCTTTTCGATGTCGGTAGTAACGGTGCCGACTTTAGGGTTGGGCATAAGGCCGCGGGGGCCCAAAATACGCCCAAGCTTGCCAACTTCGCCCATAACGTCGGGGGTAGCAATAATAACATCGACATCTGTCCAGCCGCCTTTTATTTTCTCGACGTATTCTTCGAGGCCGGCATAGTCGGCGCCAGCCTGCAGGGCAACTTTGTCGTTAGGTTCTTTTGTCATAACAAGTACCCTGACGGATTTGCCTGTGCCGTGGGGCAGGGCTACGGTACCGCGGACAAGCTGGTCGGCTTTCCTGGGATCGACGCCCAGTTTCATCGAAATTTCGAATGATTCGTCAAATTTGGCAGTTGCATTCTTCTTAACGATTTTTATGGCTTCTTCGAAGTTAAAGTTTTCGTTAATATTGAAGCTTTTCACCAAAGCTGAGTATCTTTTGCCATGTTTTTTCATAGTATTATAACTTTATATTTTTTTTAATAATCTTCTAATGATTAAATCAGCCTTCGACAACAGTAACGCCCATGCTCCTGGCCGTACCCTTAATCATGCTGACAGCGGCTTCCATAGTATCGCTGTTAAGGTCTTCCATCTTCATTTTGGCAATTTCTTCGCACTGTGAAACCTTTATGGTACCAACTTTTGTTTTGTTGGATTGGGCAGAGCCTTTGGGAATGCCCAGTGCCTTCATAATCAGTACCGGAGCCGGGGGCGATTTAATGATAAAGGTAAAAGATTTGTCGCCGTAATAAGTAACGACAACTGGAATAATGTAGCCTTTTTGCTTGGCTGTCTTGGCATTGAACTGCTTAACGAACTCCATGCCGTTCAATCCGCGCTGGCCGAAAGCGGGGCCTACAGGCGGGGCCATTGTTGCTTCGCCTGCATTCAACTGGACTTTGAAAGTTCCAAGTACCTTTTTTGATTTAGCTTTTGCCATTTTGACTTATCTCTATAAAATTCTAAATATTTTATTCTCAATGATTTTCGAGTTCCACCTGGCTGAAATCCAGCTCTACGGGAGTTTTCCTGCCCAG
>DAINRZ010000018.1:0-15860 GCA_036741575.1 Kapaibacterium sp. (SeqCode) | reverse complement strand
AATTCTACAAACAGATAAGAAACAAGTATAGCCAAAGCAATTAAAGGAAGGAATGCAACTATAAAAGATTTAATAGATATGACTTTCCTGGAGTTTGATATTTCAAGTTCGAGCGAGCCTTCGAGTACTATCAGAATAAGGCCTATGGTGCCAAAAATTGTTAGCAAAGGTGTTAGGTCGGGAACTATTACATCATAATGATATGTAATTTGCTGGGCTATCCAACCCAACAATAATAAGGGTATAACAGAAGGTATTTTTGTCTTCTGCGATGTCAGGTCGAATATATATGCAATTATAAGCAGGCTGCATATTGAGATTATTATAATTGTTGTTGTCATTTTCTTCTTAATTCTAATGGCTAAAAAAACTATCCAGAGATACTTTTTCAAAATTAACTAAGATTAATATACTAAATATTTTGAACAAAGAAAAATTCGGCCTAACCAAACCAATGTGTTACATAACTAACGACCTTAAAAATTATATATTTATATTTTTTCTTTCTAACTACCGAAATTAACAACATTCATGTCAAAGAGCAGACGATACTTCTTGCACTGTACCATTTATTCATTATATTTGCAATTCATGAGTTTTAGAGAATAATTATTATGGATATAAAGAGGATTTAATGAGTGTAACAGTTATCGTCGGCTCGCAATGGGGCGACGAAGGCAAAGGGAAAATTGTCGATCTTCTGAGCAGGCAGGCTGATTATGTGGCCCGCTACCAGGGCGGAGCTAATGCTGGCCATACTATTGTGATAAACAAAAAGCAGACAATACTGCACCTCATACCTTCGGGGATATTGACCGAAGGAGTTAAATGTATAATCGGTAACGGTGTGGTCATCGACCCAATCGCATTTATGGAAGAAACAGCTATGCTAAAGGAAAACGGGATAGATGTTACCGGAAGGATTTTTATCAGCCATAAGGCACACCTTATTATGCCCTACCACAAACTGCTCGACAAGGCAAGGGAATCGAAACAGTCCGGCAATGCCATTGGTACTACAGGCAGGGGTATTGGCCCTGCATATATTGATAAATCCAGGCGCGCCGGCATAAGGATAGTAGATTTGCTCGACCGCAAGGGGTTCGAAGATAAATTGAGAGCAAACCTGCAGGAAAAAAATGAAGAACTTGTGAAGATCTACGGATACGAAAAACTGGAAACCGAGCCAATCATAAATGAATACCTGAAATATGATAAATTGATGGACCCGTTTATTACGGATACAACACTTTTGATTAACGAAGAAATTGCAGCAGGGAAAAATATTCTCGTCGAAGGCGCCCAGGGAGCCCTTCTCGATGTGGACCACGGCACGTACCCGTTTGTCACCAGTTCTAACCCGACTTCGGGCGGCGCCTGCACAGGCTTAGGTATTCCACCCACCTCGATTAACAAAATTATCGGTGTGGCAAAAGCATATTGCACCAGGGTTGGCAACGGGCCTTTCCCCACTGAACTGAACGACGAAACAGGCAGGAACATCCAAAAAACCGGGGCCGAGTTCGGCGCTACTACCGGCAGGCCCAGGCGCTGCGGCTGGCTCGACCTCGTAGCACTGAAGTATTCGGTTATGATTAACGGTATCAGCGAGCTAGCCATTACAAAACTCGATGTCCTCGATTCTTTTGCAGAAATAAAACTATGCACCGGGTACAAGACTGGGAATAAAACATTGAAGACTTTCCCCATCGATATAAATTCTTTCGAAAACATCGAGCCGGTTTACAAAGCTTATCCCGGCTGGAATAAAAGCCTTCATGGTATAAGAAAATTTGAGGATTTGCCTTCTGAAACAATTAATTACTTAAAGGAAATTGAGAATTATACAGGCGCAAAGGTGAAAATTATTTCGCTCAGCCCGGAACGGGACGATACGATTATTGTCGGTTAATCCCGCATAGCGGAATAAATTCCTCTGAATTTTCTACGATTAACAGATTATTCTTCGGTGTTACATCGAAGTTTGCACCGGATTGTTCATTCAGAAACCGAATTGTTTCAGGTTCTCTATTACTTTATCCCGGTAGATGTTTGTTACATCGCCATGCCATTTGCCATCGGGAATAAATAAAAGCGTGCCAAAAGATTTAGTTTCCCGCGGATCGATTTTCGATGTGGCAAGTTCTGTCACCTCGTCCTGGTTGTATGGATTATCTGAATCGTAAACCATTACCGTACAGCCGAATTCCCGAAGTTTTCCGTCCTGGAGGTTTAATGACTCGAGGCCGAGCACCATCTTAGGTATTTTAATATTAATTAAGTAATAATTTGTATCGTACTGCCCTGCGCTGACTATTATTTCATTTACTTTTTCGCGCTGGTACTGCGTCAGTTCATCGGATGAGTTAAACTCCAGCAGATTGGCTTTAATGTCGATAAAATCCCCTGGGGCAAATTTCAGGTAGTACAAACCGCTCTTCTGGCTTCTTTGTGGTTCTATACTGTTCCTTTTAGTTTTGACGAGCCTTGTATTATTCTCGTCGTATTTATTAAGGTCGAGCCAAACAGCCATACTTTCATAAATACACGAGGAGCAGTTGTCTGTAATAATTTTATCATCTTTTACATGAACGTCGAAATAGAGGTAATCCTTGTCGTACCATGAGCTTACGCGGTATGAAAGGTCTTCGTCGCCGTCCCAGTAATAAGCTCCTGCAGGTACGAAGTCAATATCGTTGGTATATGTCTCATTCGAGAAACCTTTGTATATATACCTGTTTCTGTAATAGCAGGGAATTGTCAGGTACTTTGCGTTTATTCTCACTTTGCCCGATGCAGTCTGGAAATACTTGTGTTTGTTCTGCATCTTGTCATAACTGTTATACGATTCATACGTTAGCGATTTTATTCGCCTGATTTTATATTCGTCAACTTTCGTTATTGCACCGTTATCGAACCTATATCCTGTTATCTCCCAGTCGAATTCACGGTTCTTCTTTGTAAGCAGGCAGGTATTATCCCTGATAATAACTCCTACTTCGAGCGGCAGATTCTGGTATTTATAATCATATTCGGCAATTTTAACGAGGTAGCCGTCCATATCTACAAAAAGGAAAATCTTCATAACTTTCTTTCTGTCCGAATATATCCTTGTCGAGAAAGCAACGTCGTGGTAACCATCACCGGAATAATCGCCTACGGCCCAGCCCCAGACAGTAAAATTACCTTTGGGCATTTCCTTTCGTACGTCTTCGATAAGTTCATCGTCAAAGTAAGGCTGAATTTTCTTGACGAATTCGTCGAATTTCACACCCGACTGGGAATGCAGGGCGCTAGAAATTGTCAGCAGGAAAAGCAATATGAGAGTTAGTCTTTTCATTTGCCGTTAGTCAATCTCCTTCAATAATTGACCGGCAATGGTGTTTTCGAGCCGTGCACCCATTGACGATATTACTTTTGAAGCGGCAACCGAAGCCAGTTTACCTGCTTTTTCAGGATCTGCGAAATAAATTATACCGTACAGGAATCCCGCAGCAAACATATCGCCGGCCCCTGTGCTGTCTACAGGCTGGGCAGGGTAGGGTGGAATATTGTATTTAAATCCTTCCCAAAGAACCAATGCGCCTTTGGAACCAAGCGTGATCACAACGTTGGGGCATAACCCGGAAAGAAATTCCATGGCATCTCCAATGTTAGTTTTTCCTGAAAAAGCCAAAGCCTCATTCTCATTGCAAAACACCAGGTCGCTTTGTTTGACAACATTCATTAACTGATCACGGAATACCTGGGTGACAAATACATCCGAAAAAGTAACAGATACTTTTGCACCGTTATTTTTTGCAGTTTGGACTGCTTCGTATATCGCATCGGTAGTATGATCCTGCGAAAAACTATAACCTTCGATATACAGCCACTTCGACTTAGCAATTAATTCCCCGTTTAGGTTTTCCTTCCTAAAATGAGAGGTAGCGGCCAGGCATGTGTACATAGTCCTTTCGGAATCGGGAGTAATTAATACGAGGCAGGTACCCGTCGGTTCGTTGTCTAAATATTCTGCGCTAAGCTCGATTCCCAGTTCACTGAATTCACCAGCATAGAACCTGCCGTTATCATCGTTGCCCAACATGGTCATATAAGCCGATTTGCCGCCGAACTGCGAAAAAGCAATAATTGTGTTTGCCGCCGAACCGCCGCTGCATTTATTGCTGCTTAAGTGTGAGAGCTTTTTTATCAGGACAGACTGCTCTTCTTTGCCGGCCAGGCGCATCTCGCCTTTGGCCAGGCCCGATTCGCCGATTACTTTATCGTCCACCCGGAACTGGATGTCCACAAGAGCATTGCCAAGGCCGCATAAATCGATACTCTTATTCATCTTCGGCATCCTGATGATTATTGTTATTCTTGTTCACCGCAATTTCAATCAATTTCCTGCAAAGTTCGGGGAATTCAATACCCAGTTCTTTGGCGGCTTTTGGGACGAGGCTTGTAGATGTGAAGCCCGGAATGGTATTTACTTCGAGAATAAACGGCTGGCCGTCTTCGTTGAGCCTGAAGTCTACCCTGCCGAATCCTGAACATCCCAATGCTAAGTAAGCTGTCTGGGCCAATCCCTGGGTGAAATGTGTAATATCTTCAGTCAGTTCTGCCGGGCAAATGTATTCGGTATGCCCTTTGGTATATTTATGCTTGTAATCATAAAAGCCGCTTTCGGGGACAATCTCAATTACCGGCAAAGGTTCGCCGTCGAGTATGCCGACAGTTAATTCCCTGCCTTCGATATATTTTTCGATTATTATATGGTCGGAATATTTACCCGCTTCGATTACACCTTGGTGAATATCGTCGAGATTGCCGTTATTTACAATAGTAATTCCAATTGTCGAGCCCTGGTCGTTGGGTTTTATAACGAGTTCTTCACCCAGTTCGTGCCTTATTTCTTCTATCATTTCATAATTGCCGAAGTCTTTGTGCGACATAACAGTCCAGTGCGGCGTAGGCAGCCCTGCGGCTCCGAAAAGCATCTTCGACGAAGCTTTGTCCATTGCCAGCGAACTGGCTTTGACGTTGCTGCCTATATATGGTATTCCCCTTAGCTCGAGCAATGCCTGGACGATTCCATCTTCGCCGTATTTACCGTGCATTACTATAAATGCAACGTCCACATCGTCGAATAGTTCTGAATTGAAACATTCGAGTATTCTTTTTGGATTTAATTTCTCGAGTTCTTCGATGGTGGGGAATTCGTCTATGCCGTTTAATTCATCGATCGTTCTCAGGCCGTTAGATCCATATGCCGGATCGATTGGTTTGACATTATAGCCGAGTTCCATCAGCGCCGGGATTACAGATTTTGCGCTTGATATCGAAACATTTCTTTCGGGCGAAATGCCGCCGTATAATACTGCTACGTTCATAATTTCCTTGATTTTTTATTACTTACTATGTTTTGCCAAATAATCGTCATACATTTTCCTCAATGCCTGGACATCTTCCCAGGTTTGTTTTTTAAGGTTCGGGTTTCTTAGCAGGGCTGCCGGGTGATATGTCACCATCATTTTAATACCCCTGTATTCTGTCAGCGAGCCTCGTGTCTCGGCCATTTTATGCTTTTTCTTAAGCAGAGTATCTACTGCAGTCAGGCCCAGTGCCAGGATAAACTCAGGCTTAATCAGTTCTATTTGCTTTATAAGGTATGGCTCGCATTCGTCCACTTCGTAGGGCAGGGGCCTTCTGTTGCCGGGAGGCCTGCATTTTAAAATATTGCATATATAAACGTCGTTTCGCTCCAGCCCTATGGCCTGGAGAATCTTAGTCAACAGCTGGCCTGCGCGCCCGACGAAAGGTTCGCCCTGTGCATCTTCATCGGCACCGGGCGCTTCCCCGATAACCATTATATCCGCATTGGGATTGCCTGTACCGAATACGAATTTTGTCCTGGTGGCCCCAAGCGGGCAATCCTGGCAATTGTTTATACAGGCGTCCAGTTCCGCAAGAGTTTTGCTTTCGTACCAGCCTGCTGCAACAGTATTTGTTTTATTCAGTTTGTTCAGCAGCGCATCTGTTTCTTTATCCCTTAGCGCAGGCGAAACAAGAGAAACATCGCCGAAAAGGTTCTCTGCCAGGGCGGGGGGTTCTTTCAGGCTGTTTTTCAGTTCCCGAAAACTATCGAATGAAGCTTTTGCCTGGGCAGGCTCTTCGATTTCTCCAAATCCTGCCGGTATGATTTTCTCTCCAGACAAATAAAGAATTCCCCCGGAAATTTCCTTCTGGAAACTGAGGTAACCTTCAATTTTATCGAATATATCTGATTCGGACATTTATTCCAAAAAATCTTCCATTATGCTTATTTAATTTAAATCCTTACGGAAAAATCGAATTTAAGAAAAATCTATTGAATTTCCATAATTCATTTCGAAATTATACCTTTGAGTGTAGTTTATTATTATAGATTTTTTCTATTTAATCTAAGATAATTTGTCTTGTAATTGTTGATGAAACAGGAAACCGAAATTTGTTCAATCATCTTTGTTATTATTTTTATAAAAAAAAAAAAAATGGTTTTTCCAAATAAAATAATTTTGAAATTTCATTTTTTTTTTATATATTATTTTAAATTTTTCATCTGAATATTTACGATTTATTTAAATTTCATTTTTTTGAAAATTTGTGAGATAAGGAGTTAAATCTATGAAAATTCATAATTGTATCATTATTTTTTTTATCACCATTTTTACATTATCAAATTGTGATTCTCCATATGAAATAATACCGAGTAGGCAAGTTAAGTTTATTGTATCCCCAGCGAATAATCCCAATGCACCTTGCCAATATCACGTTGACGATTTGGTTCATGTTGATTCCGAAATGAAAGGATCAAAGGGTGGATTCAGTGAAGAATCTCTGGGATACATTACTCAGGGAGATGGTTTTTTAATAAATGTACCCGCTGGTAAAAACGTTAGTGGCAAGATTACTATGATGGCACAGTGTAGCGATTGTTGTACAGGATATTGTTGGGAAGAGGAAAACAGGGGCGAACCTGTATATGAATTCCATTATGTGGATGACGGAGGCGTCTATGAAGTTTATGAAACTAGTGCTAATTTTTTATTTTGTACGGTTTGTGGCTGTACTCTTACTAATTGACATTTTTAATAGATTTATAGAGGTTAATATGAAAAATGTTAGAATTATTCTTTGTATCCTAAGTGTCGCTGTTATTGGATGTTCCGATGATATTAATAAACCTGAATCAAATAGTACAGAAGAATTAAATTATATTACTATGTCACATGTTTTACAATTGGGAACACCATATAATGGAATTATGTCTGCAATGTATTACGAGCAAGGAAATTACAATTATTATGATTACTATGGCAGGGCTGCCGTATTTCAAAATACTGACCCCATGCAAAAAGTAAATGCCGGAGTTGCAACCATAGCAAACAATGTAACCAATCCGTATTCTAATAATGAATATCATAATAAAAATGAAATTACATTCGGGCAAG
The DNA here is from genome assembly GCA_036741575.1 of Kapaibacterium sp. (SeqCode). Classification (GTDB taxonomy): domain Bacteria; phylum Bacteroidota; class Ignavibacteria; order Kapaibacteriales; family UBA2268; genus DAINRZ01. Next base: position 8,385 of record DAINRZ010000018.1, on the reverse strand, counting down.
TTGTCAATTTCGGCATTACTGGTAACTCACAAAATGGTATTTCAGCGTTTTCTGAACAAATGTATATTCCACAAAAGATACATGCCATTATTCCAGGCGGAGTATTACAAATAAGCAAATCGCAGGGTATGACCATTACATGGAATACAGACAGCAATAACGATAAAGGAGTATTTATAGGTTTGGATTATCAAATAATCGAATCAAATAATATTGACGGGAATATGCCTGACGAGCCAATTATTACCTATGAAAATGTTGACGACAACGGTACTTACGATATAACTCCTGCCAAGCTTTCTAGTTATCCGGTAGGTTCAATAATTGAACTGATAGCCGCTCGTGGTAACTATAATTATATTTCCGTTAATTCAAGGACTTATCTGCTTTTAGGTTACACAAGTTATATCTATAAATTCGAAGTCGTATACTAATATTTTACAATATTAGTTTTTTTCAGTTTTGCTATTATTTTATTTACTTATTCTTTACATACTATACTATTTGGTATTCATTTTTAAATTTTCTCTACTGTTTAAAAACTTTGAGTATTTAAAAATCTAAAACATAGAGTTTTGTTAGAGAAATATATAATATTATCAGTAATTAATCTATACTAATCTATAGTGATCATTTGTTATAAGTTTATCAAACATATTCTTTAATCTGAATTTCGCCGATACTTGCATAGTAAACACCTTCGGCAAGCGCCTGCATCTCGTCTTCGCCGGGATAGACGGCTATTTTGCCGAGGAACGAAACCCTGTCCTTAATTTTAGATATTGCAAGTTCCGACCTTGCAAGGCCGCCTGTTATTATAATACTGTCGAACTTGCCCTTAAGTACAGTGGCGCAGGCACCGATTTCTTTGCAAATCTGGTAAATCATGGCGTCGAATACCAGGGCTGCCTTTTTATCGTCGTTCATAACCATTTTTTCGACTTCGAACATATTATTTGTGCCTAAGTATGCAACAATTCCGCCGCCGCCTGTTATCATTTTACGCACTTCCCTAAGCTCGAACCTGCGAGAGAAGCATAGTTTTGCCAAAGCGCCCGAAGGGAGGCCGCCGGCACGTTCGGGCGAGAACGGCCCGTCGCCGTCCAGTCCGTTGTTTACGTCGATTACCTTGCCGTGCTTGTGAACACCAACAGTTATACCGCCGCCAAGATGAGCGACAATTAAATCCAATTCTTCGTATTTCTTGTTGTGCTCCCTGGCATATCGGCGAGCAACAGCTTTCTGGTTCAAAGCATGGAATATACTAACCCTCGGTATTTCCGGGTGGCCGGAAAACCGGGCAACGTCCTGGAGTTCATCGACAACGACAGGATCGACTATATATGCACCGACATTACCATCTATTGACTCGGCAATCTCTTTTGCCAGGATGCCGCCAAGGTTCGAAGCGTGCTCGCCCATAATTTCTTTTCGCAAGTCTTCTATCAACCGGTCGTTTACCCTGTAAACACCACCCGGTATAGGCTTGAGCAAACCGCCCCTGCCGACAATTGCATTGAAATCCTGCAGCTTGAAACCTGAATTTCGAAGCGTAGCGATTATAATTTCTTTCCTGTATTCGTACTGGTCTATTATTTTGGGATAAGGCGCCAATTCATCCACGCCATGGCGTAATGTTATTGTAAACAATTCGTCCGTATTTTCGAATACCGCAATCTTTGTTGATGTCGAACCGGGATTTATAGCTAAAAGTCTCATTATTCCCTCCTCCTAACATGATGCCGCAAGGGCGATTGACATAAGTTTACTCCTTTCCGAATCAGCCCTCGAAGTCAGTACGACCGGGGCTGCTGCGCCGAGTGTTATGGATGCAACGGTAGCCCCTGCCAAATATGTAAAGCTTTTGTAGAGGGCATTTGCTACTTCAATGTTAGGGGCAACGATAAGGTCGGCATCTCCTGCCACTTCGCTGTCAATCCCTTTGTGTTCTGCAGCTTCGGCAGAAACCGCGTTGTCGAATGCCAGGGGGCCGTCGATAATGCAGCCTTTAATCTGCTTGCGCCTGTTCATCATTGTAAGAGCTGCAGCATGCAAGGTGGCTTCCATTTTTGGATTAACGGATTCCACTGCCGCAATAAGCGCAACCTTGGGATTGTTTACGCCAAGCCGGTGAAATATATCGACAGCATTAGATATTATCGACTTCTTCTCGTTTAAATCGGGGGCTATGTTCTGTGCAGCGTCTGTCAAAGCAAGTACCTTATGGTAATTTGGGGTTTCGAAAAATCCTATATGGCTCAGCAGGTCGCCTTTGCGCAGGCCGTTTTCCTTATCGAGTATCGCTTTCAGGTAATCGGCAGAATTCACAAGGCCTTTCATTAATATCTGTGCCTTGCCGTCCCTGATAAGCGAAACTGCAATTTTGCTCGCCATCGCAGGATTTATTTCGTCGATTAAATCAATACCTGATAAGTCGAATTGAATTTGTCCTGCAATTTCAGTTATTCTTTTCCTGTTGCCTACCAAAACCGGTTCAGCAATGCCTTCGGCCCGGGCGTCCCTGACAGCTTCTAGCACAGGCTGGTCTTCTGCAGCGGCAACTGCAATTTTCTTTTTCGGTTTTTGTTTAGCTATTTCGATAAACGAATTCAAAGTCTTTAATACCATAGGCTATTCCTTAATTATCCTGATTATTCACCATTTTATAACATTCTATCAAAAAGTCGGTTTATTCGAGCGAGCCAATAAGTCTTTCGACTTCGTCTAATATCTCTCCCGATTTAACAAGTTCTTTCATCTTGGTATGGTCGGGATAAAGAGGCCTGTCGATATCTAAGAAATCGACATATTTGCGTATTACGTCCTTAGCTTTTGTAACGCCTCTGCCGTATGAAAACTCGCGGAAGTCGAGAGCCTGTGCGGCTGCCATAAATTCAATGCCTAATATGCCAAAAGAATTGTCGAGTATCTGTCCGTTCTTGATAGCAGTGTTCATACCCATCGAAACGAAGTCTTCCTGGTCGGCGGCAGCAGGGATGGACTGTATCGAAGCCGGTGCCGATAGAATCCTTTGCTCCACTATTAAAGAATCTGCTGTGTACTGGCTCAGCATAAGGCCCGAGAACATGCCTGCGCCTTTTGTCAGGAATGCAGGCAGCCCGACGCTCAATGCGGGATTGAGCAACCTGTTGAGCCTGCGTTCCGATAGCACGCATACCATTGTTATTGCCGCTCCTGCCATATCCATTGGTAATGCTACAGGTGTACCCTGGAAATTTGCTCCTGTCAAAGTTAGCCTGTCCTCCGGTATAAAAATGGGATTGTCGCCTACGCCGTTCAGTTCTATTTCCACCTGGCTGCGGGCATATGCCACAGCATCGTGGGCAGCGCCGATAACCTGCGGAGTAGAGCGCATGGAATAAGCATCCTGCACTTTTGTTTTCATCTTACCTGTCAGCAGGTCGCTGCCGTCGAGTACTTTCTTTATTGCAAGGGCGCTGCGCTGTGCACCGCTAAAACCGCGAAGTTTGTGGAGCCTTACATCGTAAGGCTTCATATTTGCCAGCAGTGCTTCGAGCGACATTGCTGCAGCTATTTCGGCCTGTTTCAGCACCCTGTTGAAATCGTAAAGGTGTAATGCGCTCATGGCTGTAAGCAGGTTCGAGCCGTTTATTGTTGCCAAACCGTCCCGAGCCTGCAATCCCGGTACCGGTATGCCTGCTTTTTCGAAGGCTTTAATGCCCGGAAGCCTTTCACCCTCGAAATAAGCTTCACCTTCGCCCATCATTAGCAGCGCCACCTGTGACATTGGAGCCAGGTCGCCGCATGCTCCGACGGAGCCTTTCTGGCATACTACCGGCGTTACGCCTTTATTGAGCATATCTATCAATGTCTGGGTAATCTCGGGCCTGCAGCCCGAATTGCCGTGGGCATGCACGTTAATCCTGCCTGCCATTGCGGCCCTGACATATTCGATGGGTGCGGGGTCGCCGATACCGGCGGAGTGGTTGTAAATAAGATATTTCTGGAAATCTTTTACCTGGTCGTCGTTTAATACAATCTCGGAGAATTCACCGATACCAGTATTAACTCCGTACATTATTTCCTTTGCAATTATCTTTTCTTCGAGCATAGCCCTGCATGTCTTGATTCTTTCGAGAGCATCCGGAGCTAATGTTACTTTTTCGCCTTTGCGGGCAATACCGTCGATTTTCTCAATCGTCAATCCACTTCCGTTTAATTCTACAGCCATTCCAAACCTCAATTAATCTGATTGTTCGTAATTAAATTGTATTTAAGTATTTGTTAATTTCCCAATCTGTCACGTGTGTCCTGAATTCGTCCCATTCTTCATTCTTTGCCATCAGGTATTTCCCAAGGAAATTTTCGCCCAGGAAAGTTGCCATCAAATCGCTCGATTTCATATAATAAAGCGCTTCGTAAAGGGAATGGGGGAGAGTATCTATATTTTTTTCTTTCAAGTCTTTGTCTGTGTAATGGAATACGTTTTCTTCGACCGGCTCGGGCGGTGTAAGCTTATTTTCAATACCGTCCAGACCTGCTTTCAGTAATACCGCAAACGCAAGGTAAGGATTGGCGCTTGGATCGGGGCAGCGTATCTCCATTCTGATCGATTTTTCTTTTCCCTTGATGTATTTAGGGACCCTGATCAGGGCCGACCTGTTAATGGTAGCCCAGCAAATATATGTTGATGCTTCGTAGCCGGGCACAAGCCTCTTGTATGAATTAACGAGAGGATTGAGTATCGGCGCCAGCGATTTGATATGCTTCATTTGCCCTGCCAGGAAATGATATGCAATATCGGAGAATTTGTATTTATCCGAAGGATTATAAAATGCATTCTCGCCTTCTTTTGTGAACAGGCTTTGGTGCACATGCATACCGCTGCCATTGACGCCGAAAATCGGCTTGGGCATGAAAGTTGCATATAAATTATGCTTGCTTGCAACGGCTTTCAGAGTAGATTTCAGTGTCATAACCCTGTCTGCTGTCGTCAAAGCGTTGCCATAGCGGAATGTTATTTCATGCTGGCCGGGTGCTACTTCGTGGTGGCTGGTTTCGATATCGATGCCCATTTCGGTCAGGGCTTCCATCATTTCGCGCCTTACGTCGAATCCCATATCCATAACGAGGTCGAAATAATTGCCGTCGTCGTGCGGTTTGAATCCGTCACCATTTTTCAGCAGGAAGAATTCGAGTTCGGGGCCAGTTTTGTAAACGTAACCGAGTTCTTCGGCTTCTTTTAATGCTTTCCTTAGTATATAGCGGGGATCGCATTCGTAGGGTTCTTCTTCGGGAGTGTAAACATCGCAGATAAACCGGGCTGTCCTGCCACCGTTTTCGGAGAGCCAGGGGATTACCGCATAAGTGTTTGTATCGGGCTTCAGAAGCATATCGCTTTCTGATATCCTTGAAAAGCCTTCTATTGATGAGCCATCGAACCAATGGCCGTATTTCAGTGCGTCGCTTAGTTTGGAAACAGGGATCGTAACGCTTTTAGCTTTTCCGTTCATATCGGAAAACTGAAGGTTGACAAACTTTATCCTGTCTCTTTTGATTATATCTAATACTTCTTCCATAAACCTTTGTTAAAAGTAAAAAACAAGCTCGGGCGCCACATTGCTGGGCGCCCTGATGAATTAGCTTATGCCATGAGCGAGCAAATAGCGGCTACGTTGACCATATCGTCTGTACTGCAGCCCCTCGAGAGGTCGCAATAAGGTTTCTTCAAACCCTGGACGATTGGGCCGACGGCTTCGGCATTTGCAAGCCTTTGTGTTAATTTGTAGCCTATGTTTCCGGCATCCAAATCGGGGAATACCAGAACGTTAGCTTTACCGGCTACTGTCGAGCCAGGTGATTTCCTTTCGCCGATGGAAGGAATAATTGCTGCATCGAGCTGCAATTCTCCGTCGCAGGGCAAGCTAGGGGCTTTTTCGTGAATAATATTGGTTGCCGCAATTACTTTATCCACATGGGGATGGCTGGCGCTGCCCTTGGTAGAAAACGACAGCATAGCAACCTTTGGTTCTTCGCCTGTTACTGCCTGGAAATTCTTTGCCGATGCTATGGCTATATCTGCCAGTTGAGCATCGGTGGGATCGGGGTTGACGGCACAGTCTGCAAAGCAATACATTTTGCCGTCGGGCATAACCATAATGAAATAGCTGCTGACAATTGAAATTCCCGGCGCTACGCCAACTGAATAAATAGCTGCTTTAATTACATTGCCTGTCGAGGAAACGTTGCCGCCTACGCATACCTGCACCCTGTCGGTTTCGAGCAGGAAACCGGCATAATACAGTGGATCGAGAACTGTAGCCTGGGCCTGCTCCAGTGTCATTCCTTTGGCTTTACGTTTTTCGTAAAGCATATTAGCGAATTCTGACGTAAATTCAGAATCGGCCGGATCGTAAATTTGAATCCCTTCGATATTAATATTGTTGTCTTTTGCATATTGCTCGATTTTTGCTTTGTTGCCCACGAGCGAAGGTTCTGCAATTTTTTCGTTTTTAAGAATTACTGCAGCGTTTAGTGTCCTGCTGTCCTCTGCATCCGGGAAGGTGACCTTCAGGTACCTTTGCGAAGCTTTTTTCCTGACATCCGAAATAAAACTATTGCTCATATTCCACCTCAATAATTAATTTTAAAAAGATTTATCTGGTCGGTAACGGATGGCCTAATACAACCCTTACAGTATCGCGAGCAAAAACGAGTTCTTCGTTTGTCGGGATTACGTAAACTGCAATTCTGCTATCGGGTGTGCTGATTTTCATTTCTTTGCCTCCTACGGCTTTTTCGTTCAGTTTATCGTCGATTTCGATACCAAGGAATTCCAGATTTTCGCTTATGCCTTTTCTTATAACCGGAGAATTTTCGCCGATACCTGCCGAGAAGCAGATTGCATCGCATTTATTCATGATTGCAACATAAGCGCCGATATATTTTTTAACTCTGTAGTTGAACATATCAAGGGCTAATTTAGCACGCCTGTCTTTATGTTCTTCCCATTCTTCTATCAGGTCCCTCATGTCGTTCGTAAGGCCGGAAATACCAAGTACGCCCGAACGTTTATTGAGGATTGAAAATACTTCGTCAACCGACGAGCCTTCTTTGTGGGCAAGGTATTCAACGACTGTCGGGTCAATATCGCCGCAGCGGGTACCCATCATCAAACCTTCCAGCGGAGTGAAACCCATCGAGGTAGCAATGGATTTGCCGCCTTTGATAGCGCAAGCCGACGAACCATTGCCTAAATGCAGGGTGATAATGTTCGATTCCTCGCGCGAAAGTCCTGTAATTAGCCTGTACCTATATGCAATAAACCTGTGCGAAGTGCCGTGGAAACCGTATTTCCTGATTTTAAACCTTCTGTAAATCTGGTAAGGGATAGCATACAGGAAGGATTCTTCGGGCATAGATGAATGGAATGATGTATCAAATATTGCCACCTGGGGCACGCTGGGCCCGAATATCTCCCTGGAAGCATAAATACCTTTAAGGTTTGCAGGGTTGTGCAGTGGGGCAAGGTCGATACAGTCTTCGATGCCTTCGATAACTTCGTTGTCTATCCTGATTGACGATTTGAAACGCTCGCCGCCGTGAACGACGCGGTGGCCGATAGCGTGTATATCTTCCAGGCCGTTGATACCGGGAATTTCTGTTTCGGGAGCCGTTATCCATTTGATAATATAATTAAGGGCTGCCTTGTGGTCGCGCAGGGGGGTTGCCGACTTGAAAGGCGCTTTGCCTTCGGCTTTGAAAGTGATAAGAGACTGGCTGCCGACTCTTTCTATGAGCCCTTTAGCCAGGATTTTTTCCTCGTCCTTTTCGATTTTTTCAATGTCCGTGTCGATGATCTGAAACTTCAGTGAGGAACTGCCGCAGTTTAATACAAATACGTTCATTACACCAATCCTTTAATGAGTATAAAATATATTTTGAAATGTATAGCCGGAAATATTATATTTAACAAAACAAATCTCAATTTACCAATTAATTAATTAAAACCAACAACAAATATAGAATACAAATATAGGGAAATTTATATAAATAAAATGCTTATGGACAACTAAAATATAATATTTTTATCGATGATAAAACTAATACGGGCGGGCAGTTAGTACTGCCCGCCCATAGCTTGAATACGAGTAATGTTATGTAATTGGAATGTTGCTATTCAGGGTATTAGTAATATTGCCTTACCTTGCCACTACCACCGGCACAGTTGTGCGCACAGTACCAAAATCGAAATTAATAAAATATACGCCGGGCGCTACAGAGCTGCAATCCCAGGCAATTTCGCCCTGGTAAAAGCTGTGCGCAATACGCTCCACGTCGCTGCCGTCGCTTACTTTGTTGCCCATGAAGTCGTAAATCTGGATTCTGGCTGAGCTAATGTCG
>DAINRZ010000017.1:0-15979 GCA_036741575.1 Kapaibacterium sp. (SeqCode) | reverse complement strand
TCAGCCTTGCCTGCCATCGCCCTGAATTCTTCCTCGTTCAGGGTTGCCACGCCGAGTTTTTGGGCTTGCCCCAGCTTGCTGCCTGCATTGGCCCCGGCTACTACGAAATTGGTATTCTTACTGACCGAACCCGTTACCTTGCCCCCCATGGACTCTATTATTCTTTTTGCTTCGTTGCGGGTCATGCTTTCTAATTCGCCTGTCAGCACCAAGACTTTGCCCGAAAATACCCCGGCTGTGTCCGTTTCCTGCTCGGTATAATCAAAGTTTAGCCCGGATAGCCTAAGGCTTTCAATGATTGATTTCTGCTTCTCATCGGCAAAGAACTGGACAATAGATTCAGCCATTTTCTCCCCTATTTCGAAAACCTGTGTCAATTGCTCTTTTGCTGCGACCGCCAATGCATCCAGCGATTTGAAATGCCGTGCCAGGATTTTCGAAGCCCCCTCGCCTATGAACCTGATGCCAAGAGCAAATATGAGCTTATCGAGCTGCTTTTCCTTGCTTTTTTCAATCGACTCGAGCAAATTATCCACGCTTTTTTCGCCCCAGCGTTCTTGTTGCAGCAGGCTATCCCTTTTATCCCTTAACAGGTAAAGGCCAGCAATATTATGAATAAACCCTTTTGAGACCAACTGGTCTATTATTTTTTCACCTGCATTAATATCCATTGCGTTCCGCGATACGAAATGCTCTATGCGCCGCCTTATCTGCCAGGGGCATTCCTGGTGGTTGCAATAATGGTTTGCCTCGCCTTCGGGACGGGTAAGCGGGCTTTCCAGTTCGCATGGGCAGGTTTCCGGAAAAACATAAGGTACAGATTCGGCCAACCTGAGTTCAGGAACGAAACCGGTTACTTTCGGGATAACATCACCGCCTTTCTCCACCAGCACCGTATCGCCGATTCTAATATCCAGCCCTGCTATATAATCTGCATTGTGCAGCGTTGCCCGGCTGACGGTGGAACCGGCAAGGAAAACAGGCTCCAGCTCGGCGACGGGTGTAATTGCCCCTGTTCTGCCCACCTGGAGAGTAATATTCAGTAATTTTGTCTGCGCCGACTCTGCCTCGTATTTGTATGCAATTGCCCAGCGAGGCGACCGTGCCACAAATCCCAACATCTCCTGCAGTCTCAGCGAATCAACTTTGATAACTATTCCGTCTATCTGAAACGGCAACGACGGCCTCTTTACTTTCCATTCGCCGATAAATTCGTTCACTTCATCGAGTCCCTTGCATAATCTATAATGCGGCGGAGCAGGCAAGCCAAGTGCTTTTATCAGCTCAAGGTCTTCCGATTGGCTTTCTAAACTAATATCAGGGGTATCCAGGTAATAACACACAATTCTCAGGGGGCGCCCGGTAAGCTGGCGCGAATCGAGTAATTTCAGGCTGCCGGCTGTCAGGTTGCGCGGATTGGCAAACGGTTTTTCGCCATCGGCAGTCCTTTTTTCGTTTATTTTCAGAAAATCTTCTTCGAGCATATAAACTTCGCCCCGGACTTCGAAATTTTTCAGTGCAATACCTTTGTATGATACATCGTTCACCCGAAGAGGGATGCTCTTAATAGTCTTTATATTTTGAGTAATGTTATCGCCAGTCGTGCCGTCGCCCCGTGTGGCTGCAAGCGTCAGTTCGCCGTTGCGATAGCGAAGGCTGACGGCCACCCCGTCGTATTTAAGCTCGGTTACGTATGTGTATTCGCGGCCTTCGAGCCCTTCGCGCACCCGCCTGTCGAAATCGGCAATTTCCTCGCTGCTGTATGTATTAGCCAACGAAAGCATCGGTTTTTCGTGTGCAACTGATTCAAATTCCCTTAGCGGTGCCCCCGCAACCCTTTGGGTGGGCGAGTCGGGCGCCAGGAATTCGGGGAACTGCTTTTCAAGTCCGGCAAGTTCTTCGAACAGGGCATCGTATTCCCGGTCTGAGATGAGCGGCTCGGCATCGGTATAATAAGCCTTGTCGTATTTGTTTATTAGCGCCGTCAGCTCGGCAATCCTGGCGCCTGCAGCCCTGCCGGCATCCGAAAACAGGTTTAGGACATCATTCATATTCTATCTCTTATAATTAAATTTTTCATAAAGCGTTTATCACATTTTGAAATGCGAAAATATTATAAAAACACAAAATAATAAGATTTTTCTGCAATTGGATATGTAAAAAAAATTTTGAAATTAAAAATTAACCAATTAAATTTGTAGTTCTTTATAAAAAGAGTTTTTAAAATCATTTAAGAGATTAAAAAATGGCAAAGCAACAAACATTTGCTGACAAGCTGAAAAAGAAAAAGCAGGAAGAAGCCGGTATCAACGTTAAAGTGATAAAAGGCATCAAAACCAGCAAGGGTAATTACGGTTTCCTCGAGAAATTCGTAAATATCAAAGACATAAACGAAGTTAACGGAATTGATATTGATGTAAATAAATAGGGCATACAATGAAAAAGGGTATCCATCCATATTATCATAATGTAGAAGTCAAAATGACAGACGGTTCTTCGTTCATGACACGATCCTGCTACAAAGGCGAGAAAATCGTGCTCGAAATCGACTCGAAATCGCACCCGTTCTTTACAGGCAAGCAGGTTCTCGTAGATACAGCTGGCCGTGTTGACAGATTTAAGAAACGTTTTGAAAAAACTCAGCAAATTAAAGGTGACAGGAGTAAATAATGAGCGCTATACATCCTATGCAGACGGGCAATAATACTATTCGCCCCAACAAAAAAACAGTCAGGAAGAAACCTAATCCGCTGAAGGAATCGAAGAATATCGATTATCTCGATCCAAAGTTCCTGTCGAGGTTTACTAACGACCAGGGGAAAATACTTCCCCGCCGTATTACAGGCGTCAATGCTTACCAGCAGCGCTGCCTGTCGAGGGCAATCAAATACTCGAGGCACCTTGCCCTGATGCCGTTCGTAGCCCAGGATATCAGCTAATAAAGGCTTCAGATAAATTGCAAAATCAGCTGCCACCGGGCGGCTTTTTTTGTTAGTACTCAGGCATTTAAGTCCATTAGTTTAAGTAAATCGATTTAATAGAGAAACTTACTGAAGAATTATTTATGACTGATAATACAGACCAATTAATTCCAAATGTTGCGAATGGTTTTTATTTAATATCAAAGAGCAACAGATGGATAATCCGAAAACAAGATTTGTGCTGGATAATTAGTATTACTCAAGTCTTTGGGCAGCTCCTCCCACATGCCGGGAAATCAAGCACATTCATTTAATTGCTCACATAAGTATTCAATCACACCCTGTTCAAAAAACGTATTGCCCTTTTTTATTACAGCCTTACGCCACTTTCAGTTCATTTGCCAGGCGGGGAAATGTGTAAACAGCCACGCCATTTTGGTTCAGGTTGATTTCTCCCTGAAGTTCGAGTGTAAGACTTTCCAGCACTTCACCGGCTATGGCATTCTGTTTTTCGCTCAGCATGGAATACCGGATAATCTCTTCGCCTGTAAGGCCTGCCGGCTGAGCCTTAATTATCACTCCTACGAACTTTTTGCGTACAATATTGCGCTCGCGTTTAGCCTGCATTGTGCTTACATAAGGGATACGGAGAACCGGAATAATGAAGAAAGTAATCGAAAACACAGCAGGTACAATGCCAAGCAAAATTCCCAAAATATTTGATTCTTTGTCGAACGTAAAGTAACCATAGCCAACAAAAGACATTATCAGATTGAAAATATTCATCCCGATAATCACACCATTACGCCCGCCGGTGTTGCCGGTCAATTCGTAAGGCGATTCCACTTCGTCCACATAATATTCGATTTTGCCGCCTTCCAGTTCGCGGCTTACCTTGTTGCTCATCTCCGGGAACTCGGCCACAACAGCCCCGTCCTCATTTATATATAATTCTCCGTCGAACCTGGTAGCATATTCTGCCAGCAAAGATTCTGCCTTGTCAAATGTCGCTCCGGAAAGGTCAATAATATTAGCAGGCGTAAGTTTGTTCTTGACATTGCGCAGATAAGCTGCCACTTCCTTTGCGTCGGAAAGGGGGTCGAATTTTGGCCTTTCGGGGCCGAAAACGAAATGAAATACAGACTGGACAAAATTCTTGCCTTTGTTTTTCTCCTTGGGGAATTTTTTATAGCGCATACCCTGCGGGTCGATTGTGTATTCCACCGAGCGTGTCCAGGCCATCCAGCTTAGCCCTTCGAGGATTGCCCGGAAAAGCCCGCCAATTATGGCTCCTGCATTGTTATCGTCGTCATCGGAGGACAAACCCCTCAATAGCAGTACGAGCAGCAATACGGCGAAAATTACAGTATATGCTATCAGGATTACTCCTATGGCAGCCTTATAAATAATTGTAAAGATTTTCCAGAAAACAGCCAGGAACGCAATGAACTTCTCCCTGAAAGTTTTAGAGCCTCGCAGGATAAAAGGATACCTGAAAACGAACATAATACTGCCGCTCTCTTGGTTCATAGTCACCCGGCATTCGTATAGTTCGATAAGGCGCGACATTGCATCTTTTACTTCGCCCAGCGAGTAGCCGGTGGATGCTGCAATATCCGTTGGCGATACTTTGCCGCGGGTTTTTTTTATTTCCTGCTCAACTTTCAGGACTATTTCTTCTTTGGCTGCCGAAGGATTCATATGTTATTCCGTTTCAAATAAATGAATTATACATTTAATCCTAAAAATAAGAAAATATTGCGACTTTACAGACTGTTTTAAAAAAAATCAATGCCAGAAAAGCATTGATTATGATAATCGACAATGGTAAATGGGATGAAATCAAGTATAGAGAAATCAAACTCCCCGGCTTTTTCAAATGCCCCTTTACCTTCCGCCAAGCCTGTTGAAAACCCGCTCTTCCATATCGAGTACGTTCTGTACTTCCGATGCATGCAGATTATCCTGTTTTTCTTTATAAGCCTTTATCAAAAGCATACAAATGCGCTTTCGTATTAAGTTCCTTTCGGCAATGTCTGCAATTTGGAACCATGCCCTTTGCTCGAATGGTATCCGCAGGTTGCGTATCGAACGCGATGGGTCGGTGGAAACATGCTTTTCGGAATCGCTCAAAAGCGAATCAAGGGCTCTTTTAACTTTCGAGGTAGTAGTTGTGTTGTCATTGATATTTTTATCTCTGGCAAGGCGCATAGACTTGGTGGCAAGGTATTTATAAAGTGAATCGACGGCATCAGTCTGGCTGAAGTCGTAGGAAAGATACTTATGCCCGTATTTCGGCTTGACTCTTTGAATTACGGCATCGCCGCCCCTTGGGAACCCTTTGGCCTTCAGCCTTTCGATAATGCTTTTGATTGCATCAATATTAAGGTCTGTATCTACCATTAATAGCGCGCTCCTTAGTATTATTTCGCCCTCGAGTGTTTCCAGTTTTGGGAATAAGGCAATTATCATTTGCTTAATGAATTGGCCCTGGTTGAAATTGCGCTGGTGTTCCTGGCCGCCGTAAACCTGGCGCGTCCTTAGCACACGCAGCACCTGAGGGGCTTTGTCGCCATAGCCTATTAATTCGAGCAGGCCTATAGCCTGCGAAAATCCGAATTCAACGTAGTAATTAATCGAATCGACGCGGGCAATCCTTCGGACATCCTTCCAGTAACGTGCCCTGCCGCGAGTTGCCCTAACGTTGGCCAGGTAGTTCTGGCTGTAAAGTTTGGCGTCGGGATTGACTTCCCTAACAGAATCGATGAAAGGCTCCTTGAAGCCGGCATCGGCCCAGGTGCCGCGGGGTATCGAGATTATTTCGACTATGCCCGGCTCGAACCATACTGTTATAAGGTGGGTTGCATCGGCGTGATTTTTCGTTGAACCTATCCGCGAATCTATTCCGGTTATTAAAATCCTTACCTTTTCGCCTGTCAGCAGGTTCTCATACTTTTCATTTGAGACATCGACCGAATCGAGGAATTTCAGCAGCATTTTGTCCTGTTCCTGCTGATTGCCCCCGTCCTTGTAAAAGTCAATCTGGTTTTTGCCGATATTGCCCAAATGCCAGCTCTTTAGCACAAAAACCATGTAAGCGGCAAAAATTAAAAATAAAAATAGGATTGCCCCGCCAATCCATAACGATATCTTTACCTTTTTATTCATTTCTTTTTAAATTCTTAACAATATTTCATAAACAAAACTTCAAAATTAAGAAATATCGTCCATCTTATCCAAATACTTCATTATCATGGTTCAAATAGCAGCAAATTTCTTTATTATTCCAATCAGGCTTTCCCTGCCTGTGTTATCTACTGCCGAATAGGGCAATGCTTCGTGAAAAAACCTGCACTGAGCCGTAAGGGCCTCGATTTGCTTCTTTCTTTCTTCAACTAGTTTCTTGTTAATTTTGTCGCATTTTGTAAGAATAACCACATAATTCCTTCCGATAGATTCGAGCCATTCTATCAGTGCCAGGTCGCTATCCATCGGGTCGTGGCGGCTGTCCACCAAAACGCAAACGAGTTTCAGGCCTTCTCTTTTCTCTAAGTAAAGTAAATTGAGCTTCGACCATGACTGCCTTTTATCTTTCGACACGACCGCATAACCAAATCCGGGCAAATCGGCAAAGCTCCATTTGCCGTCTACCGAATAGAAGTTTATTTGTTGTGTTTTGCCGGGAGTCGAGCTTATCCGGGCAAGGTTTTTCCTCATAACGATACTGTTGATTAACGAGGATTTGCCCACATTCGATCTGCCCGAAAAAGCAATTTCGGGGAGCCCCGTATCTGGTATTTCTGCAGGGACTGTTGCCCCGCGGATGAAATCTGCTTTGAAAATCTTCATTATTCACCTGAATTAATTTTTTTGCCCTAAGACAGTATTTATTTCATATTATTTTATTTAGTCAGTATTAAAAAATATATTAGCCATAACAATAAATTTATTGATATTAAGTCAATTTTATTGATAATTATGTGTAATATTTTAATTTTTCAGATGGAAAGAAAAATTTCATATTTGGATATAATAAGCGATTCAATCTCGCATTTCACCGAGATACCCAGCGATTTCATTAAAATGCATTTCGAGAGGATGCTCGATAGTGCAAACGCAAAGGATACAGCCCTTCTGAAATCGCTGATGCAGGTGGAATTTCCTGAAACTGAAGGCACTATACTCGCTGATTACCTGAAAAGCCTGGAACTGGAAAACACTATTAATTACATTAGTAATTCAATGAAATTATATAATAACGAGATAGTCAGGCAGGCCACATACAACTAATTTTTTATCTCTTCTCTTAAATTTTCTTCTAAGGTCTAAACTCTGCCATTTGTATTATTATACTTTTTTATTTTAATCCAATACTTTAAATTTAAATAAATAATTACATGAATTATTAACAAACTATCGGTTTGGGATGGAAAATTATCTGGCTGGAAAGAAAATTGTACTGGGAGTGACGGCTTCTATAGCTGCATACAAAACGCCCATGCTGGTGCGGGAAATACTAAAAAGCAGAGGCGAGGCGCGAGTTGTAATGACTCCTTCGTCGGTTAATTTCGTAACTCCATTGGTACTGGAGAACCTCTCGCGCCATCCTGTGGCAGTGGATATGTTTTCGAAAGAAACACAGGGCGGTGGCGCCTGGCATATCCAGCTTGCCCACTGGGCCGATGCCATGCTGATTGCGCCATGTTCGGCCACAACCCTTGCAAAAATTGCCCACGGCATTTGCGATAATTCGCTCGTAACGGTTGCCGTTGCACTGCCTCCAAGCATTCCCCTGATTATTGCGCCGGCTATGGACACCTCTATGTGGAACAATCCTGCTACCCAAAGGAATATTAAAATCCTGAAAGAAGACGGCAAGATTATCATTCCGCCCGAAGAAGGCGAGCTATCCAGCGGGCTTATTGGCCCAGGCAGACTCCCCGATAACGATGTACTAATTGAATACCTCAATAATGTTTTCAAATGGACAGGCAGCGGAAACAGGCTGGAATTCGGCGAAAATCCCGAGCCAAGCCCACTTAAGACTAAAAAGGATAACGTAATTGAGGTTATAGTCGAAAAACCAAAAGAAAAAACATACGAGGAAAAGCTTAAGGAAGCACTTTCGAAGCCAACGCCAACCCTGGAAGAAGCCGTGGAGGAAGTGAAATGGTCAACAGAATATGAACTGACGAGGCTGAAGCAGAAAATGTCCGGTACGCCCGACTATTCGTCGCTTCTCAGAGGAAAAAAGGTGCTTGTAACGGCTGGCCCCACCTACGAAAAAATTGACGATGTCAGGTTTATAGGCAATTTCTCTTCGGGCAAGATGGGGTATGCCATTGCTATGGTTGCCAGGATGTATGGGGCGGACGAAGTTGTTCTTGTTTCGGGCCCCGTCAGCCTCGAAACGCCCGAAGGAGTCCGCAGGATAGATGTGGAATCGGCAAGCCAGATGCGAGATGCCGTCATGAAAGAATTCCCGGATACAACAATTGCAGTTCTGTCGGCTGCTGTGGCCGATTATACGCCAAAATCCAAGCACGAAGGCAAACTGAAAAAAGAAGCGACAGGCGAAAGTATGGATGTCGAGCTCGTAAAAACTCCCGATATACTATCCGCACTCGGCTCGGTGAAAAAAGAAAACCAGGTTGTGGTTGGGTTTGCTCTCGAATATGATAACGAGATTGAGAATGGGTGGAAGAAACTTAAGTCGAAAAATGCAGATTTAATTGTGGTGAACTCCATACGAGAAAAAGGCGGCGTGTTCGGCACCGACGACAATACCATTACTGTGCTTTCGAGAGACGGAGCCGAGCAAAACTTCAGGACAATGAGCAAAATTCACTGTGCTCACGAGATACTGAAGATTGCAGCAGGTAGTAATCAGATGGCCTAAAAACCGAATGGCTGTTCGCAACGGTCTGTTTTATTGTCAGGTTTTTCATACATAAGTTTCTTTATCAGGTAAGTAAAAATTGCTTAATTTTGTAATTTATACTTTTTTAGTTATTTAGTTCTGATAGATATAAGTGAATCATTGAAAATTTGCATGAATGGACAAATAAGTAAGTGGCTGACAATAAATAAAAAATTCCTGGGTAATTTCAGGATTTTCAACATGCTGGAAATCGAAAGGAAACATCCCGGAAGGGAAAAATCCGGCAATTTCATTGTGCTCGATTCTCCGCGATGGGTGAATATTATACCCATAACTATAGATAACAATGTGGTTTTTATCGAGCAATACAGGCATGGAATAGACGAACTGACACTCGAAGTGCCCGGCGGCCTTGTCGAAGCTAACGAATCGACTGACGACGCAGCTGCCAGGGAATGTGCCGAGGAAACAGGGTATTTAGGCGAAGGCTCGCCCCTGCTGATAGGAGAGAACATACCAAATCCCGCCTTCCTCAATAACAGATGCTGGTCTTATGTGTGGACCGGCTGCCGGAAATTGAAGGAGCAAAACCTGGACGGCCACGAAGATATCAGGGTATTGGAGATACCTCTCAAGGATGTAAAGAATATGGTTTTAAATGGAGAAATTAAGCATTCGCTGGTATTAACGGCATTTTTTTATTATTTTCTGAAGTTTGGCATTTAGAGCATTAAAGTATGAGCAAGACAATAGCAATAGCTAACCAAAAGGGCGGCGTAGGAAAAACGACAACTGCAATTAACCTGGCAGCCTCGCTGGCAGCTGCCGAATACAGGGTACTCCTGGCGGATATCGATCCGCAGGCTAATGCCTCCGGAGGCCTGGGAGTAGATACCAGGGAACTGGAATTTACTATTTATGAAACTCTCGTTAATTCGATTGAGGTCAAGGACGCTATAGTAAAAACAGAAATGCCTAACCTGTCGTTGCTGCCGTCACATATCAACCTTGTCGGAGCCGAAATCGAGATGGTGAACAAGAAGAACAGGGAGATGGTGCTCAAGGAAGCGCTTGTGTCAATTCAGGACGACTACGATTTTATCCTGATAGACTGCCCTCCATCGCTGGGATTGCTTACACTGAATGCGCTTTCGGCTGCCAATTCTATACTAATTCCGGTTCAATGCGAATATTACGCGCTCGAAGGGCTGGGGCAACTACTGAATACAATATCAATTGTACGTTACAGGCTCAATCCGGATCTCGATATCGAAGGCGTGCTGCTTACTATGTACGATTCCAGGCTTCGGCTGTCGAACCAGGTGGTGGAAGAAGTGAGGAAGCATTTCGAAGAAAAGGCATTCAATACGATTATTTACAGGAATGTAAGGATTTCCGAAGCGCCCAGCCACGGCAAGCCCGTGCTGCTTTACGATGCAATCAGCACCGGCGCCAGGAATTACATAGACCTGGCCAGAGAATTGATAGACAGAAACCCAAATATTAAAAAATAAAAAGTAAAGATTGATGTCGAAATCGAAAAAAATACAGACTGGTTTGGGCAAAGGCCTGGGAGCGCTTATCTCTACCGTGGAGATTACCGGAAAGGGATTCAAGATAAAAAGCCTTGGTAAGGAAGAAGCCGAAAATAAAGAATCCCTGCCATTCGTTGATATTTCTAAAATCAGGGCCAATCCGTACCAGCCCCGCAAGGATTTTGACAAACAGGCACTCGAAGACCTGAAAAACTCCATCATGGAGCATGGCGTTATTCAGCCGGTAACGCTAAGGCGGCTTGTGGACGGTTACGAACTGATTGCCGGCGAGCGCAGGCTTAGGGCTTCGAAGGAAGCAGGGCTCGATAAGATTCCGGCATATATTATCGAAGTGGACGACGGCGCTGCCTCGCTCGAAATTGCGCTCATCGAAAACGTACAAAGGGAAAACCTGAATCCTATAGAAATCGCTCATGGCTATAACAGGCTGATTGAAGAATGCAGCCTGACACAGGAGCAGTTAGCTGTAAAGGTAGGCAAAGACCGTTCTACTGTAACAAATTTCCTGCGCCTGCTGAGGCTGCCTGAGAAAATACAGGAAAGCCTGCGGAAAAAAGAGATTTCGATGGGCCATGCAAGAGCACTGCTGGCTATTACCGATACTGCAGGAATGCTATGGGCCTGGAAGGAAGTCAACGAAAAAAATCTTTCTGTCAGGGCTGCCGAAGACTTAGCAAGGAAAATTGAATCGGGGAAAATTAATACTGAAAATAAACCGACTCAGGAAAAAAACAAGCAAATTATTACTCCACAGGAGGCAGTTGTACTGGCCGACAGCGAAAACAGGCTGAGGCATGTATATGCCACCCAGGTGCGTATTACTCCGAAAACCAAAGAAAGCGGCACTATTGAATTTGATTTCTATTCGAAAGACGAACTGGAAAGGCTGCTGGACATATTTTTGACACAAACGGACGGCAAAGGCTGATTTACCCGCTATTTTTTATTAATTTATCCGACAGGCACAACATTGGAAAATTATAATTTTGATGGAATTATCCTGAAGCATACCACTGAAATAAGAGTGAGGTATTCCGATACCGACAAAATGGGTATTGTTTACAACGGCAACTACTTAGCTTTCTTCGAAATTGGGAGGACCGAAACAATGAGGCATTTCGGCTTGCCTTATACAGTATTCGAAAAAGAAGGCTTTTACCTTCCGGTAGTTGAATCTCACGTTAGGTACAAATCACCATCGTACTACGACGATGTCTTAAAAGTGAACACGCAATTAATACCAGAATTAAGAGCAGCCATCAGATTCGATTATAATATTTTAAGAGATAATACGACAATTGCTGAAGGATATACCGTTCATACTTTTATGAATGCTTTATCCCGAAAACCTGTCAGGCCTCCAAAGTTTTATCTGGATATTATGGCAGGCGTAAAAAGAACTGTTTGATAACGGAATCACAGAGGAAAAATGTTTAAAAGCCTGTTCTCTTCGATAGTAATACTGGCTGTGGCCGGGAATGTTTTATTTTCCCAGGATTATTCATTTATGCTGCTCAGGAACAATATGAGCGCCAGGGCGGCTGGCCTTTCGGGCAGCTTCGAGGCTATGGCCGACGATCCCAATACTTTGTTTTTCAATCCAGCAGCAATTTCCACAGTAACGAAGAAGAATTTTTCGGCTACTTTTTTCAAGCATGTACTCGATATCAATTCGGGGCTTGTAACTTATATCAGGGATTTCGAGGGTATCGGCAGGCTTGCCGGCTCGGTTAATTTTACCAGCTACGGCAGTTTCGATGCCGCCGATAAGTATGGTAATATTACAGGCAGCTTCAGCGCCAGCGACTTGGTTTTCGGGGTGACTTATTCCAACGAACTCGATTCGAATTTATACTGGGGGGCAACGGCCAAGTTTGTGTTCGTTACCCTCGAAAAAGCTTCATCTGTTGCTTTTGCAGTCGATGCAGGGCTGATTTACAGGATACCCGAAAAGCGTCTTAATATCGGTTTCTCGGTATTGCATGCCGGTGCTCAGATTTCAAGATTTGGCGATATTAGCGAAAGCCTTCCGCTCGATGTCCGAATTGGCCTGAACCACGCACTGCGCGGGCTGCCGCTGCTGCTAAACGTTTCGTTGCACCACCTGGCCGATAATGAGGATAATTTCTTCGACAGGTTCCTCAATTTTTCTATTGGCGGCGAGTTCAGTTTCGGCAAGAATGTCGAGGTTAGAATTGGATATGATAACTCTATAAGGCAAAACTCGGCGCCGGATTTCGACAAAAAGCTTTCGGGCTTTTCGGGCGGCTTAGGGCTTAAATTCGAAGATTTCAACTTTGATTACGGGCTTGCCCAAATCAGTTCATATGCTTATTTCCACAGGTTTTCCCTGGCTTTGGGATTATAATATTTTGAAAAACAAATAAAGGAATATCTATGAAAAGAATATTTACGGCTTTTTTCTTTATCCTTATTGCGGTTGCGGCAGTGAATGCTCAGTCGGTAACGACCACACAAAAAAATCCATCGATAAAACCATCTTTTATACTCGAAGATGTTGTATTTGCTTTTAATGTTATGAGTTCCATCGAGATTATCGGCGCCGAAGTAGAGCCGTTCCTCGAGTGCAAGAATTTCCTGAAGGGGATTATTGACAAAGCCCAGGCAGAATCGAAAAAGGCGGCTGACAAAGTGCAGGTGGATATGCCACTGGTGACGGCACAGAATTTATCTACCTTCCTTAGCAGGGGCAAGTTCAAAGGCGAGAATGCCGAGAATTACAAACGCCTGATGGATGCTATGGTGGAAGCAGCCAAGGTCATCCAGAAATAAATCAGAACCTTTCTTGCAGAGCCAGTGGATCGGAGGGCAGTTCCAGGAAAATGTCCCTGTTCGATTTCAGGTATCTCCATGGTTTATACCTGTTTTCATAATCATATTGATCGATAATAATCAGCGGTGTGCCCGACCTAATGCCCCATTTTTTTGTCGCAGGGTCTAATTTACGTGTATCGCCCCAGTTGAACAGCCATTCGGCATCGCTGCGGAATTGCCGCAGGCAGCCGTGCGAAGCCGGGAACCCCGGCATCATGTATTGATGGAATGCCTGGCCTATCCTGGTGTAATTGAAAGTGAACGGCATAATCCAGGTCTCGTCATACGAAGACACATGGTTTTTGGCCTTCCATGTCAGGTAATATAGCCCTTCGGGATTCGAGCCCGGCCTTTTGCCGGAATTAATTGCCGCAAAGTGCACAAGTTTCCCATATTCATATGCGCCGTAGCACTGGTATTTAATCGATATAACAATAAATTTTTTATATTGGGCAACCTGGGGGTAATTATGCGGCAGCACCGAATAAGCTCTCTGGTCGTCAACTATGTTATCGGGAAGGAGTATCGAGTCGTTGACCCTGTAGAACCTGTATTCCTTCCTGTTTAATGTTGCTATTGCCCTGTAAGCAGGTGTAAACTCCTTGTTTTTGTACATTGCTTTTTTTATTGAATCGAGGTGGCTTTTATCACGGATTTTTACCCTCTGATAATTAATTACCGGGAATGGAATTTCCTCCCGGCTGTTGTCTGGCATGGCTGCCTCGGGTACTGCGGCGGTATCGGTGGGGCGTGCAACGGAATCGCCTTTCATAACCTCGGCAAGCGATTTTTCTTCTTCGTGCTTCTTCAGAGCCAGATTGTTGTCCGGATTCAGGTTCTTGGTGCATTGCACAGCCGCCAGCGCTGCTATAACCAGAATGATAAAAACTAATCTGTTATGAGAAAAGTATCCTACAGTCTTCATATACCTCGATAATATAATATTGTTCCTGCTTTATGCTCAATCATAAAATGCTTTTATATTTAAGGCTGGCCGCCCTCCACGGGCAGCCACTCCTGTTAAATTCAATTATTATAATTTTTTTAATTATCGGCATTTTCCTGAAAACTGAAGCGCCCGGCATATAAAATTATACCTGTGCGTCGGTTTCTTTATAAAGTGGGAAAGCGCCGGTAAATTCGGTTACTTCGTTTTTGACGCTGTTAATTACGTCTTCCTTATCGAAATTCATTATTACTTTGTCGAGAAATCCTGCTACAGCCTTCATATCCTGTTCCTTCAATCCCCTCGTCGTCATTGCAGGTGTGCCAATCCTTATGCCCGAAGTGACGAGCGGCGGTTTTGGGTCGTTGGGGACGGCATTTTTATTGACTGTTATGCCAGCTCTGTCCAGGGCTTCTTCGGCCTGCTTGCCGGTGACGCCTTTGTTCTGCAGGTCGACGAGCATCAGGTGGTTGTCGGTGCCGCCGCTGACAAGGTTGTAACCTTTGGCTGTCAGGGCCTCTGCCAGCGCTTTGGCATTCCTCATAACCTGGATAATATAATCGTTGAAGCTGTCGGCAAGGCATTCGCCGAAAGCGACAGCTTTGGCGGAAATAACATGCATCAGCGGGCCGCCCTGCACGCCGGGCATAACCCACGAGTCGATAAGCTCGCTCATCATTTTCACCCTGCCCGATTTGGGGGCCACCTGCCCGAAGGGATTTTCGGTATCCCTGCCCAGCAGTATCAGGCCGCCGCGCGGGCCGCGCAATGTTTTGTGTGTTGTACTTGCCACTACGTCGGCATAGGGGAGAGGATTCGTCAGGTGCCCTTTGGCAATAAGGCCCGCTGGGTGGGCAATATCAGCAAAAAGGAATGCGCCCACCTTGTTGCATATATCCCTGAAGGCCTTGAAATCTATATCCCTGGGGTAAGCCGATGCACCGACGGTAATCATTTTCGGTTTGTGCTGCAATGCCAGTTCTTCTACTTTGTTGTAATCAATCCGGCCTGTTGCAGGGTCGAGTTCGTAGGGCACAAATTTAAAGAATTTGCCCGAAAAATTCACGGGCGAGCCGTGCGTCAGGTGGCCGCCGTGGGCCAGGCTGAGCCCCATAACCGTATCGCCGTGGTTGATATATGTAAAATAGACGGCCATATTTGCCTGGCTGCCGCTGTGGGGCTGCACATTGGCATATTCGGCGCCAAACAGCTTTTTGGCCCTGTAGCGGGCTATGTTCTCGGCAACGTCCACTTCCTCGCAGCCGCCGTAGTAGCGCTTGCCGGGGTAGCCTTCTGCATATTTGTTGGTCAGCACGGAGCCCTGCGCCTGCATAACGGATGGCGAAGTAAAGTTCTCGCTGGCAATAAGTTCTATTTTATTCTTTTGCCTCTGGTATTCTCTAACAAGGGTATTATACACTTCCGGGTCGGTATTTTTAACGTAATCGTACATAACTCAATCTTCCTTTAGAATAAAACAATAATTTCATTATTTTTCGAATGCAATATCCCTGATATTGCGTTAACCTTTTTCATTTCAAATAATTTTTTCAATTAAACAAAACCTATGGACGAAAAATTATAAAATATTCTTGATTTTTAAAATATTTATTTGAATAACCGGCATCATTAATGTGTTTAATTTCATCAATAGTAACAAGTGCGGTGTCGTCATTGCCGCACAGTCCGAAAGAAACGGGTATATTGCCGTGAAAACGGGAATCCATCTTGCTTTGTTTTGATTTAACAGTAGCAAGTTCTTCCATATTAGCCTCGCCTAACAAAATATTTAGCCATTTTCGCCCGAAAAAACGCGATTTCGGTAAAATTCCGGTAAACT
>DAINRZ010000016.1:0-16340 GCA_036741575.1 Kapaibacterium sp. (SeqCode) | reverse complement strand
TTTCCTGAAAAAAGGCAAAATTAAAATATCGCGTTTTTCGGACGACGGCAAAGAGCATATCTTATCAATTTTAGGGCCCGGTGAACTTTTTGGAGAGATGTCTCTTTCCGGTGGTGATACTATGGGAGAAGATGCCGAAGCTCTGGAAGATTCAATTATATGCAGTATTAAACATAAGCACTTTATGGATTTCCTGAACAGGCACCCCGAAATCAATTTTCGATTGTTTAAAATAATGGGTCTGAAGTTAAAAAGAATTCAATCCAAGCTGGAAAACTTGTGCTTTAAAACTGCCGATGAGAGGATAATATTTTACCTGAAAGACCTGGCAACCGGCTATGGCCGGAAAGACGAAAACACCAATAAATGGGTGCTGAAAATGAGTATTACACATGAAGACATTGCTAAGCTTACAGCGACAACGAGGCAAAAAGTTACAACCGTTTTAAGCGAATTAAATAAAAAGGGCGCTATTGAGTATTCCCGAAAGAAAATAATAATAAATGATATAACTGTATTGTAAATACATAATTTTGATGCATCAATCCAATACTGTCAGTTTCGTCTTATTAAATTTAATTGGTAAACCAAATGGCTGCATCAAAAACCGGAACTGGAATGATTACTTTTGAAGGCTTTGAATTTTCCATGAGGAATATTACAGAAAACGACGCCCATTCGATAGCCCGCCATGCCGATAATTATAATATATGGCGCAATGTAAGGGATTTATTCCCAAATCCTTATACAATCGATAACGCTTTGGAATTTATTAAGCAGGCAGGTGAATTTGAAAATGATATTATTCTTGGTATTGAATCCGAAGGTGAAATTGTGGGAATAATAGGCCTCCATTCAAGGCCCGATGTGTATAAGATCAACATGGAACTTGGATTCTGGCTCGGGGAAAAGTATTGGGGCAGAGGCATAATGACAGCTGCTGTAATGGAAATTATCAAGCTTGGTTTTGGCAGGGAGGATGTGAAAAGGATATATGCCGAAGTTTTCGAGCATAATACCGGCTCGTGCAGAGTATTGGAAAAAGCCGGCTTCAAAAGAGAAGCCATACTCAAAGAAGCAATTGAGAAAGATGGAATAATTGAAGATGTCTATATCTATACACAATCCCGGAAAGATTATTTTTCAAAGTTAACTCTAAATGGCTGATTTTTTGCGCCATACCACTATTCAGACTTATGCTGTATCAAAAATCTACTCTTTATTATCATTATTAGTTTTTTAATCTGTACCAATCAAACTTCTTTCATTTAATTGCATAAATATAGTATTTTTGAGAAATGTTTGTTTGGATTTAGGAAGTAATTAATAGATGCGGATACCGAAACTTCTGCACCAGACCTGGAAAACAGCCGACTTCCCGGAAAAATGGAGTGTATTCAGGGATAAGATGATAATGCTGCATCCGGGCTGGGAATATAAATTATGGACTGATGAAGATAACGATGAATTTGTGCGAAGGGAATTTCCTGATTTCTATGAGATTTTTGCAGGATTTTCATTGGGGATTATGCGTGCCGATGTCATCCGCTACCTGCTTATGTACAGGCTTGGCGGAATTTACCTCGACCTCGATTACGAGTTCCTGAAGCCTTTCGATTTTGAGGACGCAAGCCTTGTCCTGCCGCAAAACAGAAGCAGAAGCAGAGGCGATAGTGTAGATTCAATCGGCAATGCCGTCTTTGCATCAGTCCCAGGGCACGAGTTCTGGAAGGATGTTATTGAGGATTTAAAGTATAATCCGCCAAGAGTTAAGGACAGAACTGAAGTCGTAGGCGCTACCGGGCCGCATTTCCTCTCGAGAATATACGAGAGAAAGCTTTATCAAGATATACTCGTAACCGACAGGATGCTGTTCCACCCGCCCTCGCCAAGGACAGAGGATGAATACCTGGCAATAGTAAATAATGGTATTTCTTACGGCATACATCATGGTTGGGGTATTTGGAAAAAGCGCTATACTCCAGGTTATTTCCTGATTAAAGCAAAGCAGGTAATCGAAAAAATTAAGAGGAAGCCTGAACTTTAGTAAATGCATTCTTTATCTAATTCAAAATCAATCCCACATTGAGTGTTTGATTCCCCGAAGATTCCTTCTGGTTTGTTCATTTGTATTTCCGTGATTGCTGTTTCCTGATTTGATTTTTTCTATTATCCGGACCTTAATATTATCAATATTTTTGTTATATTTAATGTTATGAAAAATAAAGAGAAAGATAGATTTGTTTCATAGAATTAAAATATTTTATTTTATGATTGGGCTTGTGTCAATAAGCAGCCCCTTACTGTGCGATTGCACGAGCGAAGCCGACTTCAGGACCTGGATAACGGAAGGGAATGCGGCCTACGGCAATTGGATGCCCTCGGCAGACGGACTTTCTGTAACGCAAATGCTCGACACAATGCCGACTTTCTTCGTAAATAATCAGGAAATGATTAATGTGAAAATTACCGGGGAATTATCAATTGAAAGCAGCGCCGGCGACGACTTTGTAGGTATTGTATTCGGCTACAGGCAGCCATCGTCGGTAAATCAGGGGAATAGTTATGATTTCTGGCTCATTTCGTGGAAAAAGGCGTACGAAAACTATAAAGACAACATTGCACAGGAAGGATTATCATTAGCTAAAGTGAACGGAAGTATCGAAGATAATCCCGGCCAGTATTACAATACTTTCTGGGAACAGAAAGATACGGATTTTTTTCAGATACTCGCCACAAAATGGAATTTGGGCAACGGATGGAAGAATATGCGCAAATACAAATTCCAGCTGATTTATACTACCACTAAAATAGTATTCATCTTAGATAAAGATACTGTTTTCAACGAAGGCGGATGCTTTGTGCAGGGCAGGTTCGGGCTTTTTTCGTTTAAGCAGAAGAATGTGAAATTCAGCAATATAAATTACGAACTGGCTTCTGATTTCAATCCCATTCCACCTCAGGCTTGCAAGGGCGAATCTATTCTTTTCAGGGCAACATGCTCTATTATACCGACTAATATTGTCAGTTGGGAATGGGATTTCGGCGACGGAAACACAAGTACTGAAGTTAATCCGGAATATACATACAAAGATGCCGGCCTATACGATGTATCATTAAAAATAACCGATATTGAAGGATGTACTTCAAAGACTATTATTAAAATTCGGGTGTACAATCCACCACAGCCTGTCGTTGCTGGAAAGGTCAAAACCTGTGCCGGAAGCCTGGATACCTATGAAGGCTTATCAGACCCTGATATCAGGCAATTGTGGCAGGTTACCGGCGGTGAGATATCCGGCTCTGCCGAAGACTGGAATTGCCGTATTAAATGGGGCGAAGCAGGCCAGGGCAGGATAATGTTGCTGCAAACAGACAGAAAAACAGGCTGCAAGGGGCAGGCCTATGTCGATGTTGAAATTAATAAAACGCCAAAAATTATTGCCGGAAAAGATGCAGTCCTTTGCCAGGGCGAGCCTTACCGGCTTTTCTGCGAAGCCAGCGGTGGCTCAGGAAATCCTGATAATTTTCTTTACGAATGGTTCCCGCCCGACGGCCTGGATAATCCAAATTCGAAAACGCCGGTGGCTTCATTTGCCGAGCCTGGGTTTTATGCTTTGGAAGCAAGGGTTACCGACTCGTTGGGTTGCATTGCCGGCGCCGTTGTCAGGCTTACAGTCAGGGAGAACCCAATTCTTAAGTCCGAGCCGGATACTGTTTCGTTCGGCGCTTTGCTTGGTTGTAATAGATTTATTGATACCCTCGTTAAGGTAAAAAATCCTTCAAAATACGGCATCAGGATAACCGGAGTTTTTCCGGCTGACGTATTCAATCTGGGGGGAATAGTCCCAAAACAAATAAATCCCGACGATTCGGCATACGTTAAAATAAGGTTTCAGCCTGAAAGGGACGGCATCTACAGCGATAGTATATTATTGGTTTACGAGCCTTGCGGCGACACACTGAAAATACCTTATTACGGAGAGTATTGGGGCATAAGCTTTACAGTCCCGGACACTATCGAATTCGGGGAATTGATTTATTGCCGGGATAAATCCAAAACAATAAACCTCGAAATGAAAAATACAAGTGGTGGTGGCGTTGATGCGAAGCTAGTGTCCGCCGATATAACAGGGCCTTTTACAACCAGCCTCGCTCCAGGCATGGATTTCGTTAATGGCGGGAAAGTAGCTTATTCTCTTACGTTTGCACCGCCAGGCGGCACTCCTGACGGCATTGTAACCGGACGAATGGACCTTGTGTTCGACCAATGCGATTATAAAAAAACAATTTATCTTACGGCCATAAAAAGCGGCGTCAATATGAAAGCTGTAAAGCCGGTCGATTTTGGCCTGACCGACTATAATGACAGGCCCGTGAAACCGATGGATTTTATTAATAACGGGAATACAGCATTTATCTTTAATGAAGCAGTTTCGTCGAAGCCCGAAACCTTTAAAATAGAGTCGTATTCTAAGGCCATACCAGTTGAATTAAAACCGGGAGACACAATTGCAGTTAATATTAAATACACTCCCGGAAACGGTACAGAAACAGCATTAATTCAAGCGTATGCAGAGCAGCCCTGCAGTTTTGCAGCAGCCGGAAACATTAGCGGTATATCCAACCTGGAACCGGCGTCAGTCACAATTGAAATACCCGAGGTTTCTGCACGTACCGGATCGATTATTAAAATACCGGTAAGGATAACCCAGCAAAAGTTCATGTGGGAAAACGGAATACGCAGTTACGAATTATTCCTGAGGTTCAATAAAACACTCCTGTTACCTGATGGCTCTACTCCTCGCGGTGTGGAATCCGGTGGCAGCCGCATTATATCTATTCAGGGTAGTTTCAATACTCCCCAGGATATATCAGGGATTTTGGCCGAGCCTGAATTCAGGGCTTTACTGGGCAATGATTCGTGCACAGCCCTTACAATCGACAGTATTTCCTGGAATAAACAGTTTGTTAATAGTACGCTTACAGGCGGCAGTTTTTGCCTTAGCGATTTATGCAAAAAGGGAGAGGCGCCCAGATATTTCATCGATGGAAGCAGCTTCAGTATAAAAAGTATTTCATCGAATCCTAAGGAAAACCTTATTAAAATTGAATATATTGCCAATGAGAAATCTCCTTTAAGAATTCATCTTTATAGTATCACAGGTAATTTAGTTGCAAATTGTATAAAGGAATATGACGGAGCTGAGGGTAGCATTGAAATACAGGCCGGAGAATTTCCACAGGGCATTTATATTTTGCAGTTACGCTCTTATACTCAGGCCGAAACAAGATTGATTGAGGTTTTGAAGTAGTTGCTGCCGTAAATCCCTAATGCAAAATCATGAATTACTTAAATTCTCGCGATTCGCTGAATTGTAATAGATAAGCTAAAAATATTTCAGATAAAACTATATAATACCGCTTGGTATTGCAAAAGCCGACAATTCAATCGTAAATTCAGATAAATATTCAGCATTGCTGAACGTCTGAATTCTGGTTGTATAAATAAACAGTATTAACAATTAATTGCATTATGGCTGAAAATAACAAATCGTTTGATAGATTGATTAACAAGCTTGAAGCGACCAGGCGCAAGGAAACTTCGTACATTCTATTTGCAGGAATTTTCAACAGTATTTCTGTATTTGCAATGGTTTTGCCTGTGCTTTCGGCAACAGAGCTTATCGCGAACGGTGACGAAGCATTCAGGGGTGCATTAGCGCTGGCAGGGCTGCTGGTTTCCCTGGTGTTTCTTTTGTATTATTCCAATCCCGGCATTAAAAGGATCGTTGCGCCAGGCAGTGAACTTAGCCCCGATAAGATTGCCCTAAGGGTAGGCGAGATATACCCCGATATAAAAGATACCCTGTCGAACGGTATCCAGATTATGAGGAAAATCGATTCGAAGGAGGGTACATCTGCCGGGCTTACACTTGCTGCATTCGATATCGCATATAATAAAGCTGAACCAAAAAACTTTGATTCGATAATTAAAACCGAAAAACTTAAGAAGTCTTTATTATTCTTTGCAATTACGGGCATTATTTCTTTAGCGGTTTTCGGCGTTGCCCCGCCGATGGCTTCTTCGCTCGGCAGGATAATAAACTGGAATGAATCTTACATTCCGGAAGCGCCATATACTCTTACTATTACGCCATTGAAGGATGCTATTATCAGGAATGAACCTGTAACGATTACAGTACATGCCAGGCTCGACAACAGGTTGGAATCGGTACCGGAAACTATCTCGCTCTTTATAAAAGAACTACAACAGGAAAACTATGATGAATATGTACTTAAGCCCGATTCTGCAGGAAATTACAAGTATAATATCCGTTCTCTGAAAGCTTCTGTTACATACTATGCCAGGGCAATGTGGTACAACAAAGAGGTAAGGACAGAAAACGGTACTATAACCGTATCCGATAAACCTTTGATAAAGTCTTTTTCGGGACGGTTGAGCTTTCCGGGCTATACCGGATTTGCCCCGAGGCCGCTGACAGAACAGAATGCCGAAATAACAGCACTGGTTGGTTCCCGGGCAGATTTCCAAATCCTTGCCAATAAAACCCTCGAGTCTGCCGACATTATTATCGAGCGGACTGCCGCGAACGCCGATACTTCCGGCAAAAGTGCGAATGCAGCCGATACAATCGTCATTCCTATGAAGATATCAGGCACAAAAGCCTCCGGCAGTTTTCCGGTCAGGTTTTCAGGAGCATATTATATTTCGATACGCGATAAAGAAGGCCAAACCAATACTGACCCGATTAGGTATCCAATCACAGCCACTTACGACAATTACCCGGCAATCAGCCTGCTGGAACCCATTACCGACGTAACGGTTACCGAGGATGCAATGCTGTTTGCGAAAGTATCGGTTTCCGACGATTACGGTTTTTCGTCGCTAAAACTATATTACAGGCTTGTGGAATCGCTTTATGAGAAACCCCACGAAAAATTTTCATCAATCAATATACAATTAAAAAACGGGGAACTTGCGCAGGAAATACCTTATTTATGGAACCTGAACCAAATCAGGATTGCCCCCCAGGATAAATATGAATTTTATTTTGAAGTAAAAGACAACGATGCCGTTTCGGGCCCCAAACCGGCTAAAACACAGGTGCTCACGGTCAGGCTGCCATCGCTGGATGAAGTCCTGAATATGGCTGAAAAAGAACAGAATAAAATTGAAAAAGAACTTGAGAAAGTACTAAAAGAGACATCGGAAATTAAAAAAGACGTCGAGGACCTGAACAGGGAGCTTCTAAAGAAGATACAACAGCCCGAAGTAGAATGGAAAGATAAAAAGAAAGCCGAAGATATAATGAAAAAGCAGGCCGAGCTAAAGGAAAAAATATCCGATATACAGGATAAGCTTAACGACCTGACAAAGCAAATGCAGCAAAACAATGTTCTTTCGCCCGAAACAGTCCAGAAATACCAGGAACTACAAAAGCTGCTCAAGGAAATAAACTCGCCCGAAATGCGCAAGATGCACGATATGATGAACCAGGCAATGAAGAATATGTCTCCGCAGGAAATGCAAAAAGCGCTGGAGAATTTCAAGTTCGATGAGGAGAACCTGAAGAAAAGCATCGAACGGACTATGAAAATTCTGCAAAGGCTGAAAGCCGAACAAAAAGCAGATGCTTTGGCCAAAAGGGCAGAAGAGCTGAAAAAGCAGCAGGAAAACCTTAATAAAGATATGGAAAATACCAATCCTAATTCGCAGCAGGAGAGAAAAGACCTGGCTGAAAAACAGGACAAGCTGAAAGATGAGCTTGATAAAATCGGCGAGGAAATGAAGGAATTGGAGCAATTGATGAAGGATATCGGCACTAATATGCCTATGGAGGAGATGGAAAAGGCAAAGGATGCGCTGAACAAAGAGGAAACTATGCAGCAGATGCAGCAATCGCAGGAAAATATGCAAAAAGGCGACTTCAGCAAGGCTGCCAAAAACCAACAGAAAGCATCGCAAAACCTTCAGAAATTCTCGCAGCAAATGCAGAAACTGAAGGATGAAATGAACAATGAAATTACGAAAGAAGCTATCAGGAAAATGCAGAAAGCCGTCAGCGATATGCTGGAACTGTCCAAAAAACAGGAGAAACTTGCCGAAAGGACAAAGGGAATGGAATCGAACTCTACAAAGTTTCCCGAGCTTGGCAAAGAGCAGGCCGAAATAAGGGACGGGCTT
The DNA here is from genome assembly GCA_036741575.1 of Kapaibacterium sp. (SeqCode). Taxonomy (GTDB): domain Bacteria; phylum Bacteroidota; class Ignavibacteria; order Kapaibacteriales; family UBA2268; genus DAINRZ01. The sequence continues at coordinate 8,131 of DAINRZ010000016.1, read as the reverse complement.
GCCAATGTGGTCAATTCGATGGTGGAGCTCTCTCAGAAATCCTTTGCAGTTACTCCCCAAATGGGCAAGAATATTGGCAGCGCTTTGAACCAGATGGAACAGTCTTTCGGCGAACTGACAGAGAGAAAAACCGCACGCGCTTCGCAGTTGCAGCAGGGAGCTATGTCGCAGATGAACCAGGCTCTTGCCCAAATGCAGCAAATGGTCGGTATGATGCAACAGCAAAACAACGGCTCGTGCCCAAATCCGGGCGGTATGGGGCAAGGCCAGGGGCAGGGGATGCCCAATCCCATGGGTATGAGTTTCTCCGAAAGGCTGCAGCAGGCAGCGGCAATGCAGCAACTGATTAACCAAAGCATGCAGCAAATGGGAGGCCAGGGCGGAAGGCTCTCGCCCGAGCAGCAGGCAGAAATCGGCAGGCTGGCAGACAAGCAGGGCAAAGCGCAAAAGTCCATACAGGAATTGGCCCAGGAACAGAAAATTATGGGCGGAGAAAAGAAATCGCTTGGCGATTTGCAAAAACTTGCCGACGAAATGAAAGAAGTTATGACGGATATTCAATCGGGGAATATAACGCCTGAAACCATGAAAAGGCAGGAAAAAATACTTTCGAGGCTGCTCGACGCTACTAAATCAATTCATGACAGGGACTTCGAGAAAAAACGCGAATCGAAATCGGGAAAGGACTATATAGTAAAAAGTCCATCGGGCCTTGACTTGAATTCTGCAGAAGGTAAAACCAGAGCCCTGCGCGACCTGATGAAGTCCATCCAGCAGGGATATACCAAAGATTACGAGCAGCTGATAAGGACTTATTTCGATTCGATGCAAAAAATGAATGTTAAAATTGAGAATTAATAATCGGTAATTCAATGAATTATTTAAAATATTACATAATCCTGTTTTTATTGCTTACTACTGTTTCATATGGCCAGACAGCCGACGAAATAGTATCAAAAAACCTGCAGGCACGGGGCGGGAAGTCGATGTTCAAAGATTTAAAGTCTATGAAATTCAAGGCTACGTTAAATACTATGGGCAGCCAGATTATTATGGAAGTATTTGTCGTTTATCCCGAAAAACTATGGGTGGAATTGAAGAATCCGCTCGGTGAAACCGTTGTATCGGTATTCGACGGTAAAAAGGGGTGGGTAATAAAGGGCAGGGAGGCTAAACCGTTCCCCGAAGGGGCATATGCCCTGCTGAGGGCACAGATTGATGCCCAAATTGGATTTTTCTATAAAAACCTTTACAATTACAAAAAAAGGAAATACTCTGCTGAGCTTGCCGGTGACGACAATACAAGAAATATGCCGGTTACCAAACTGAAAATCACGGAGCCTAACGGGACTGAATGGCTGGTTTATTACGAAAAAAACAGGTTTTTCGATGTCAGGTACGATTTGATAAAAGATATAAACGGTAAGACCCAGAATTCGAGTTTTCATTGCAAGAACTTTATTCCTGCCGGCAGTTTTTACTTCCCCTCGGGCGCCGATATTTATACAAATAAAGCCCAATCGGGGTCGGTAACTTTTTCAGATATAGTTATTAATCCGAAACCTGTAAAATCTATGTTTAAATTACCAAAGAAATAGATATTTTTGTTTGGTAAATAAGTGGAAAGTATTATAATGAATGGGAAAAAAATGAAATTTACATTATTTTCGATTTTTTTAATTTTTACTATGAAAGCATCGGGGGCCGATGTTGATAAAATTATCGAAAGAAACATGTACCTTAGGGCCGGCGGCCTGAAAACTGAAGGGATGAAAACTCTAAACGCCGAGGCCGAGGTGCGGGCATTCGACTATCATTCTTTTTATAAATTGGCAATAAAAGATAATGATAAAATCAGGCTGGATATGACCCTGGACAGCATTATGTCTGCTACTACTTTCAACAAAGACAGCGCCTGGATTACAGATGTTTATACCGGAGATGTAACAAAAATTGAGGCAGGCAAAGTATCACAGACAAAGAATAAAATACTTGACCAATTCAATATATATAGAAATGTATTTATTGACTATAAGAAGAACGGCTATACTGCTGATTTGTATTCCACTACCGTGCTCAACGAAGATTCGGTTTATATTATAAAGCTTAAGCCCGGAGAATCCGGCAAAGATGACATCTATATCAATATTCACGCCCCTTCGGGCCTGGAATACGAGATATACTACGGTTCGGACCCGGAAAAGCGTGTAAACGGAACAAAGGTTGTTTTAAAAGATAACCACTCTGTCGGCAATATCTTTCTGCCTCATGTTATCGAAACTATGATAAACGGCAAGATGCAGTCAGTGCGAATATTCAAAAGTATAAAAATTAACCAGCCGATTAGCGATTCGCTTTTCCTATTCCCAAAATTCAAATATAAAGCTGAAGATATTATTAAAAAGCATATCAAGGCAATTGGCGGCGATAAAGCCCTGAAAAAGCTGAAGAACATTGCCGTCGAAGGTTTCATGTATGGAATTACTGCCGACGGCTCGGGCAACGACACCACAAGGCTGAAGTATTTCAGAATGTTCCCCGGCATGGCGAGAATCGAGATGCTGGAAGGGAAGGATAACCACACGGTTTTTGTATTCGGCGACACAAGCGGCTGGCACAAGGACCCTTCGACTGGCAACAAACCCGTCGAGTTGATTAAGCCATTGCTGGCCTCGCTAAAAGCCACTATCAGGACTTATTTTGTTTTCTTCGACGATGTTTTTGTTAATTACAAAAAACAGGCATCGAGCATATCAATATCCGGCGAAGTAACTGAAAACGGCAAGAAATACCATGTCATCAAAGTTAAACTGGATTCCGGCACCGAGTATTATTATTTTATCGATTCGCAAACCTACCTGATAACAAAGAGAATGAATAAAATACTTACATCCGAAAACTATTTTACTTTGTTTTATAGTGATTACAGGGCCTGCGGCGGCCTGAAAATACCTTATTCTTTCGAATCGTCATTCGAGAAGAATAAAACTATAATTAATGTTCAAAAAGCCGAGGTAAACTCTAAACTTTCAAAAGAATTATTCGAGTTAAAAAATAATTAACCGATTTAAAAGTTTTATAATATCTGTTAATTTTAGTTTTTTTGAAAAATATATTTAATCTGTATTAAAAAAAATATTTATACCGGAGTTATTTGATGAAAATAGAAGTAATTATGCCGAAAATGGGCGAATCCCTGCAGGAAGGTACTATTACTAAATGGTTGAAAAAGGCTGGAGATAAAATTGAACGCGACGAAATGATACTCGAAATATCGACCGACAAGGTCGATACGGAAGTACCAGCGCCCAATTCGGGCGTCCTGTCGCGAATCATTGCACAGGAGGGTGAAACTATCGAAGTAGGCAAAGTTATTGCCGAAATTGAAACTGATGCTGGCTCTGCTGTTTCCGCTCCTGCTGCCGATGTGCAGGAACAAGCCCCGGCACAGCCTGAGCCTGCACCTGCCCGTCAAAGCGCCTCGGCCGCTCCGGCTACTGCAGGTAATTTAGTGGACGTGATAATGCCGAAAATGGGCGAATCGCTTCAGGAAGGCACAATTACCAAATGGCTGAAGAAAACTGGCGATGCCGTGGAGAGAGATGAAATGATTCTCGAGATTTCAACAGATAAGGTCGATACTGAAGTGCCTTCGCCGGTTGCGGGTACATTAGCCGAAATTACTGCAAATGAAGGCGAAACAATCGAGGTAGGCAAAGTTATTGCACGGATTTCGACAGGCGGCTCTCCGGTATCTGCTGCGACAGTTGAGGATAAAGCACCTGTAGCCAAAGAACAGCCTGCTCAATCAATTGCAGCTCCTGCTGCAAATGGATTTGCTGCCGATCCGGGAACAACTGATATACCCAGAATGTTAGACGGCAGGTTTATGTCTCCGCTTGTCAGGTCTATTGCCAAAGCCGAAGGTATTTCAACCACTGAGTTGCAGTCGTTAAACGGCACAGGAATCGACGGAAGGATAACCAAGGAGGACCTTACTGCTTATATGCAAAACAGGCGCGCCGCAAAGGCTGCCACATCGATAGAGAAGAAACCCGAAACATTGCCTGCCGAGGTAAAAGAGCCTGCCAGGGAAGTTGTAAAGCCTCAGGCGGCAATCCCTGTTTCATTTGGCGACGATGACGAGATTATACCTATGGACAGGGTGCGCAGGCTGATAGCCGAGCACATGATTTATTCCAAGCATACTTCAGCTCACGTAACGAGCGTAGGCGAAGCAGACGTCACACAAATTGTAAAATTCAGGGATAAGTACAAAGCCAAATTTGAAAGTAGCGAAGGGTTCAAGCTCACATTTACGCCCTTCTTTGCCCAGGCAGTCGTCGATGGCGTAAAAAAATTCCCGATGGTTAATGTAAGCGTCGATGGAACTAATATTATCAGGCACCGCAGGATTAACCTCAGCTTTGCCACGGCGCTCGATGACGGCAACCTGATTGTACCGGTTATCAAAGGCGCTGATTCGCTAAACCTGAAAGGACTGGCATACTCAGTTTATGACCTTGCAACCAGAGCCAGAACTAAGAAATTGAACCCGGACGATATCCAGGGAGGGACTATTACACTGACGAACGTTGGCACATTCGGCACTTTGTTTGGTACTCCCGTTATCAACCAGCCCCAGACGGCAATTATCGGCGTTGGCGCTATTCAGAAAAGGCCTGTAGTCCGTGAATTCAATGGTGAGCATGTTATCGTCATACGAGATATGATGTATGTATCTATTACATACGATCACAGGGTAATCGACGGAATGCTTGCCGGTAAAACACTCGCAGCTATCTGCAAAGCGCTCGAAGGCATGAACGAAAGCAATTTGGTATTATAATAGAATAATCTTTTTTCTGCACAAGGCAGGGCTGTAAGGCGCCTGCCTTGTGTTTTTTTTGTAGCCTGCAAAATTTGGATAATAGAATAGGACTTCCAAATAATTCGGCAATCATTAAATATTCGGGGATTATTCAATAAGTTTCCTGATTAGCCTGCAGATTATTTAATAACAAGCCAATGCTTCCGTTAGGGTGTCGGTTTGATACCACAAGGCTTGCTTTGGGATTGTTTATTTCGAATATTAACACATTCTATTTGGCATAAAACCTAAATTTTACACCACAACTTTTTCACCATACCCCAATTGTATTCGCAAAGCCTATTGACTACTTTTTGTAATCATTGGCATACTTATTCGTATAAGTATAATTGAGCATGTAAAAAACTAAACAGGATTTATGTTTAAAATAGAAATTAAGAGAATGCTTAAGGCGGCAATGCTTATGTTGCCCATGTTGCTGCTATTTACTGGCTGCCCCCACCACATCGAGGAAATGATAAAAAAGGATTACGACATAAAGAATTACAAGCCTGTTTATGTTACTTCCAATATTACGATAGACCACCCTGACTTTAAAGATTTTAAAATGCCCGATTCCACAGGCAGGATACCTGTTATTTTCGATATCAGAGCTGTCGAGCACGGAAATTATCCGGATATTATTGAACTAAAAGCATATGTTTACGATACTCTCGGCAGGTATGTCACCGGCATGGCCCCGCCATATTTCCGTGGAACCGGTACATACAAAAACTACTGGAAATCTTTGACCGAAAAATGCCTTGGCGCCGAATACAAGATAGATAACTTCGACGTAAGGGAAGTGCGCCAGGATTCGGGCTATCCATATGCCCTGGCTTTTGTACTCGACCACTCCGGCTCGATGGGCAGCATAAAAGCTGCCAAACTCCAGAAAGCCGTTAAGGGGATTATGCGCTCAATCAAAAAGGGCGACTGGGTCTCGGTGTTGAAATTCGACGATAAAAATATACTCGAAGTGCCGATTACTTCAAATCAACAGATATACTACAACAAAATAAAAGTGAACGGCGACGAAGGCCTGGGCGGGGGCACAAAAATATACGACGCCGTCATGGAGAGCTGTTTCGAATTCCAGGAAGTGCCCACGGCCCACCGTAAAGTAGTAATTTTATTCACCGACGGAATAGACGGGAATTCCAAAGTGTCGGTGGACAGCATGAAGAAGTATGCAAAGGAAAACAATATTAAAATATATGCCGTTTCCTTCGGGCTTGGCATGTCATCGTTCGAAGATATCCGCAGCCTGGCGGCATACACCGGCGGCAAGCATTATCATATTTACCATGAAAATGAATTCCCCTATGTATTTGCAGATATTTACCTGACACTAAATAATTATTACCTGATTACTTACAAACCACCTGTTTGTGCTTCGGTTCATAATGTTGAGCTGAATATCTCGCTGCCCGAAATGAAATACTTAGAGCTTACCGCACATGCCGCTTACGATAAATCAGTTATTACTGCCGATGAGCCTCTCGGTACGGTAAAATTTATTAATATTGAGTTCGAATACGACAAATCGGACATCAATCCGGCATCGGCTCCGCTAATCGAAGAAATTGCCACGGCAATGAAGAATAACTCTAAAATAAAAATTACAATTATTGGCCACACCGACGACAAGGGCGACGATGCCTACAATTTAAAACTTTCGAAAAGCCGGGCGGCAGCCGTAAAAAAAATGCTCGTATCGCTCGGGATTGAGGAAGGCAGGATAGAAACCGAGGGCAAGGGCGAGGGTAAACCGCTATTTCCTAATACTACAGACGAAAACAGGACTAAAAACAGGAGGACAGAGTTTGTCATTATCGAAAATTAAAACCGCCGGGCAATCATATTTAAAGCTAATACCAGGTTTCCTGATTTTCTTTGTTTTTTTCAATGCTTTGCAATGTAAAGATGTTAGAATTGAAGGTATAGTAGGCAGCCATATCGTAATCGAGGATACACTTGCAGCTAAGTTCGACGAGCCTACAGATACGATTATAATTAACGGCCTGGTGCAGATAAGCAATCCTACACTGTTTTTTATCGACAGCGTAGTTCCCAGAATTTCCGGTATAAATTACAGGTTTGAGCAAATCGATTCATATTCGAATAATAACAGCAATTTTACATATTTTTTAACGGTTTTACCCGATATAAAAGTAGCGGAATTAAAAATCAGGATTCAATACTGCGGGGAAATTCTTGCAGGCAGCGACAGCCTGTGCAGCCTTGCTTTCAGGCTAACCAAAGTGAACGGACTGCCGATGGAGGAATTAAATGCCCTGATTGTTGCAGAGAATATAGGCGGCCCCTTGCCTTATTTGAGGTTCCCATACCTGACTGAATCGAGGTACTTTGATGGCAAAAGAGATATAAAATGGCAGTATTGGTTCGACCAGGACAGCGACGTTGAACTGACAATGTATGATATAGGTGGCAGGGCAAGGCTGCTGGAAAGCTTTAAAAACATGAAAAAGGGGATATATGATTTTACTTTCACTCCCGATTACACGACTACAGTCGGCCTGTATTTTCTTATGCTAACCACAAATACCGGTTTTGCAGTTCGCCCATTTATTGTGACGGATTAATATGAAAAATTTTACAATAATTATATTATTTATAGCTTGCATCAAAGCCTTCGGCCAGGAAGCAGATACTGTTATCGACCTGATGAACCTGCCGCCTTATGTGCCGCCTGTAACCGAGCAGAAAGTCAGCCACAACAGCGGCTGGTTTCCTATTCCACCCAATTATTTCAGCAAGAAAGTAATGAATTTCAGTTTTGGCGATAATTGGGATATTGCACGCAATTTGCGCTCGGCAAGTTTTGTACCGACAACCAACGGATTTTCGGGCATCAGGCCATTCGACGGCGACGAACTGGAAAGGCGAGAGGCTTTCACCAACGAAGAAAACGACGAATACAAATCCACCGGGCATTTTAATATAGAATATGAGTGGATGTTTGCTTTCGGCAATGTACCTTTGTTCCATAGGTTCGGGTTTAATGTAACTCAGAATATCGGAATGCTCTTTACTAAAGACAAATCCAAGAGTTTTCTCAATTATAATAATGAAAAAACTCCTTTTACAGAGGGTGGCATCGTTACGCTCGAAGAGTGGCTGATAGGACTGGAATACGGGTGGATTATACCTATATACGGTACTATATTTAATATCGATGAGTTTTTCCTTAATTCCTTTTATTATTTAAGCGTTTCCGGCATGATAGCCGTTGCCGTC